>NZ_JANPCM010000221.1:0-4035 GCF_031430955.1 Ferruginibacter sp. | reverse complement strand
CCATTGTATGGTGTTTGGTTTGAAGGCTGGGATGCCAAACCGATCTTTATTGTGTACTGTATGGAAACGGTGATTATAGGAATTATTAATGTAATTAAGATGGCCTGCATTACCCTTTTGGTAAGAAAAAAAGATGCGTGGGAAAATGGCGGCAGTACCAGTATGCAGAGCGGATGGTTTTTTATTTTCTTTTTTGTGATGCACTACGGCTTTTTTGTTTTTGTGCAGACACAAATTTTTTTTGGTGTTGCAGGTTTAAAACAAAGTGGTGATTTGATAATGAATTACGCCAACATTCCTGCATTGCTGGGTGACCATGGTAAATTAATGCTGTTGATTTTTATTGCTTACTACTCCGTACAAAGTTTTTTTGATTTTTTTAAAGATGGTGCCTACAGAAAAATAAGTTTAAGCAGGCAAATGTTTGAACCTTATATGCGAATTTTTGTACAGCAGTTTGTAGTAATACTGGGCAGCTTTTGTTTAACCTTTGGCGCAGGAAAAATATTTATACTGGTTTTTGTTTTAGTAAAAATATTTTTTGAGTTATTTGTAAATTTTAACCGGCTGTTAGCCCTTGCAGAAAAAAAGCAACAGATGAAAGAAGAAAAAAAATCTAAGGCTTAATTAAGCAACTGAATACATTCCTGAAGCAATTTTTCTTTATCAATAGCTACGGTGCCTACTTCTTCGCAAACTAAACCACCGGCAATGTTGGCCACATCGGCCATGAGTGTTACGTTTTTGGTAGCAGCATACACTAAAGAAGCTACTGCAATTACAGTATCGCCTGCGCCGCTTACATCTGCCACATTGCGGATATGTGTGGGAATAATGGCTGCAGTTTTTTCATCATTGTAAAAAACACCTTTTTCGGAAAGTGTGATAAAAGATATTTTGTGTTGTAGTTTTTGCTGCAATTGCAAATGAATATCTTTTAAAATATTCTCACTTACTTCATCCGATAAAAGATTTAACCCTTCTTTTACTTCTTTTAAATTGGGCTTAAAAATATCTACACCTTTATAAGAAAAAAAGTTTTTTCGTTTAGGGTCAACTGTGGTTAAAATATTATTTTTTTTGCAGAGGCTGATAATTTTAGCAATTACATTTTCTGTCAGTACGCCTTTGTTGTAATCTTCCAGCACTACCACATCAGGATTTTCTGCTGCAATAAAATTTTCGAAAGCGGTTAATAATTTTTCTTCGTCGGTTGCCGTAATATCGTTGGTTAATTCAGCATCTAAACGCATCATGTGCTGGTTGCGGCTGATGATACGAATTTTATTAGTGGTGATTCTTTGCTGACTGTACACCAAATATTTTGTGTTGATATTATTTTCTGCAAATAATTTTGTCAACTGTTCCCCATCATCATCCTTACCCAATACACTAATTACACTTACTGCTGCACCAAGGGAATGTAAATTAAGCGCTACATTACCAGCACCGCCAATGCGTTGTTCTTTTTTACTAACGGCCACCACGGGCACGGGTGCTTCTGGAGAAATACGCTCTACCTTTCCCCACCAGTAAGTATCCAGCATTACATCGCCAATTACGGCCACTTTTACTCGGGAGAACTGTTGAAATAATTTTTCGAAATCCATGAATGATTTATCTTAATGATTTTAGATTTGAGATTTTTTATTTGCTACTGCAATGTAATAAATAGGAATACCTATCAAAGTAATGATTAAACCCGGCCAGGTGAATTGTGGTTTATAAATAATAAGCGCAATACAAAATGCCACACCCAATAAAATATATAACGCTGGCAATACCGGATAACCAAAAGCTTTGTAAGGCCTTTCCATATTGGGTTGTTTTTTTCTTAAAATAAAAATACCTGCAATGGTGAGTACATAAAACATTACTGCCACAAAAGAAATCATATCCAGCAGGTCGCCATATTTACCACTGAGGCAAAGTAAACCTGCCACTAAACACTGGATCCATAAAGCAAATTCAGGGACTGAATTTTTATTTAACGCCGCTGCTTTTTTAAAAAATAAACCATCTTTTGCCATGGTATTATATACCCTGGCACCTGATAAAATTAACCCGTTATTACAACCAAAAGTAGAAACCATAATCAGTACAGCAATTACATAAGTACCGGCATCACCAAAAATTCCTTTAGATGCTGCTACAGCAACCCTGTCGTTTTCCGCATGTGAAATAGCCTGCAAAGGCAGCACATTTAAATACATCAAATTAGCACAAACATAAATTACTGTTACAATCAATGTTCCTAAAAATAAACTAAGCCCTATATTTTTTTTAGGGTTTTTTATTTCTCCTGCAATAAAAGTTACGTTATTCCATGCATCACTGCTGAATATAGAGCCTACCATTGCAGCAGCAATTGCACCAATTAAAGCTGCACCGCCAATAGGCAACCAACTTCCATTTGCAATAAAATTTCCGGCAGTATCTTTTTCCAGCTGCACAGCATTCATTCCCGTTTGCCAGTTTTCTGTCCAAAAACTTTGTTTAGCTAAAAAAAATCCAAAAAATATTAATCCAAACAAGGCCAGTAATTTTGCAGAGGTGAAAATTCTCTGAATTAATTTCCCTCCTTCTATTCCTTTTGTATTTATATAAGTAAGAAAAATGATTAAAATAATAGCAACTATCTGTGCTGCTGATATGGTTATAAAACCAAGGTCGGCAATTATATTTTTTTCGCTCAGCGCAGGAATTAAGTAAGCAGCAAATTTACTGAATGCCACACCCACTGCTGCAATAGTTGCGGTTTGTATTACTGCAAAAAAACTCCAGCCATATAAAAAACCAGCCAATGGATTAAAAGCTTCTTTAAGATAAACATATTGACCGCCGGCCTTAGGATACATTGCACTTAATTCTCCATAGCTTAAAGCTGCAGTCAACGTCATAAAACCTGTTATTAACCACACTCCAATCAGCCATCCGGCGCTGCCTACGTTACGGGTAATATCTGCACTTACAATAAAAATACCGGAACCTATCATGCTTCCGGCAACAATCATAGTAGCATCAAATAACCCAAGTGTGGGTTTAAAGGAGTTGGTTTGTTCTGTCATAAAAAATTCCGGTTTATTATACCGGAACAAGATAAATAAATTTATTGGATTGAATTACTGTTTGGCCGCAGGTTTCATTTTTAAATTCATCCCTTTTATTACGTCTTTAGTTATGTCGAGTGTGCTGTCTTTATAAATTAGATAATCTATACCACTGCCCGTGGTGAGTATAAACTGAAATTTTTTTTCTTTATTATACTCTGCCAGAAATTCTTTTAAATTTTTTTGGATACCTTCCATCAATTCAAAACTTTTTTGATTGAGCTCCTGCGATTGCTTTTGCTTTTCCATTTCAATATCCTGCTGCCCCTGTGCCAGTTGCACCCTTATATTTTGTATTTGTTCGGGGGTGGCGTTGGGATTATTTTTTACAAAATTATTTTGTTTGGCTTCAAGCGATTTGATGTCGTTGCCAATTTTTGTTTCGGCTTGTTTTTGCTGCTGCTCAAGTTCTTTTCTGCGTTGTTTAAAATAGGTAATATTTTCATTTAAAGAATCTAAATCCACATAAGCAATACTTTGATGATTAACATTGCTTTCATTTGTTTTTGATGCCACTCCTGCAGCAACAACTTTACTGTCGCTTTTTTTAGCTGAAAAATTATAGTAATACAAATAGCCAACCGCAGCAAGCAAGATGATATTTAATGCAAGAGATAACTTATTCATTTCACTGGTCTTTTATAGCGGCAAGATAGCGACAAAACAAGATTTTTCAATACCTGCGGCTAAAGTTTTAGGAAAGGGTTAACGCTGAACGATGAAGCATGCGATAAAAGAGTGATTATAATTAAAGCAGTTAATTGTTTTGTTTTTGGATAATAGATTATTATTCAAATGTGAATATTAGTTTTAAAAGAAATAGAAATTATTTGGCAGTAAAATAATGCAAAAAAATATTTTAACCATTGAGTTACCAATCTCCACCTGCACCGCCACCGCCAAAACCGCCGCCACCGAAGCCACC
>NZ_JANPCM010000220.1:0-2044 GCF_031430955.1 Ferruginibacter sp. | reverse complement strand
TATACAATGGATATAACTGCCAGCAATAAAATTTTAATAAAGGATATTCTTATTGGTGATGTTTGGTTTTGCAGCGGTCAATCCAATATGGTACACCAAATGAACATTCATGATGTAACTTATGCAAATGATATTGCAACTGCCAACTATCCTGAAATACGGCAATTCCTGGTTCCAACCGGTACAAGCCTGCAAGGTCCCAAACAAAATTTTACTTCGGGCTTTTGGAAAGCTGCGGTATTAGAAGATGTAAGGCCTTTTTCCGCTGTTGCATATTTTTTCGCAAAAAAAAATTATGAAAAATATCACATCCCTATTGGTATCATCAATGCAAGCGTAGGTGGTACCCCCATTGAAGCATGGACAAGTGAAGAAGGGTTAAAAGATTTTTCTTCGTTGATAAATACTATTCAAAAAAATAAAGACACTGCTTATATAAATAGTATGAATAGAAATGCTGCAGCAAATAATGCCGGCAGGCCGCAGCAAAAAGATTTGGGGATGATTGGAGAAAAGAAATGGTTTGATGTTTCCTATATTGCTAAAGGATGGCGCAATATAAATATTCCCGGTTATTGGCAAGACCAGGGCATTAGAAATTTGAATGGTGTGGTTTGGTACAGGAAAGAAATTGAAATTCCTGCATCAATAGCTGATGTGCCGGCAAAAGTTTTTCTTGGAAGAATAATTGATGCTGATGTTTTATATATTAATGGAATGCAGGTTGGCAACACAACCTATCAGTATCCGCAACGGCGATACAATGTGCCGGCAAACTTGCTAAAGGCAGGTAAAAATATTTTTGTAATAAAAGTTACAAATATTGCAGGAAAAGGAGGCTTTGTTCCTGACAAACCTTATTGTTTATTCGCTGGCAAAGATACCATTGACCTGAAAGGGACATGGCAATATAAAGTTGGGGAAGTATATACTGCCGGTGGCGGATTTGGCGGAGGAGGAATTGCTGCACAAAATCAACCGGCAGCTTTATATAATGCAATGGTGGCACCTGCTATAAATTATTCAATCAAAGGTTTTCTCTGGTACCAGGGCGAAAGTAATTCCGGAAGAGCGGAGGAATATGCAAAATTGCAACCGGCACAAATAATTGACTGGAGAAATAAATGGCAGCAGGGAAATATTCCTTTCTTATATGTACAGCTTCCCAATTTTATGGATGCTGATTATTTCCCTTCGGAAAGCCAGTGGGCAGCATTACGGGAAGCACAATTAAAATCATTATCCGTTTCTGCTACAGGTATGGCCGTAGCAATTGATTTGGGTGAATGGAATGACATCCATCCTGATAATAAAAAAGATGTTGGCGAAAGGCTGGCTTTGGTTGCAGAAAAAATTGCCTATGGCGAAAACATTGTTTACTCCGGCCCTATTTATCAATCGTCAAAAACAGAAGGCAATAAAATTATTATCAGTTTTAATCATGTTGGCAGTGGTTTAAAAACAAATGATGGAGAGCAACCCGGTGAGTTTGCCATTGCAGGTGCCGATAAAAAATTTGTTTGGGGAAAAACAAAAATTGAAGGGGAAAAAATAATTGTTTGGAATGATGAGATACCAAACCCAATGCATGTAAGGTATGCGTGGGCTGATAATCCGGTAAACCCGAATTTATATAATAAGGAAGGGTTACCTGCATCTCCATTTAGAACAGATAACTAACAACAACATCAGCTTTAATAAAAGCCATAATTATGCGAATACAATTTTTGAAAGCTGTTTTTACCTTATTATTTTTCTCACTAACTACTAATATTTCTGCACAAATAAAACAGGCGCATAACCCATTAATTTTTGCTGATGTTCCTGATATGGCAATGATAAGAGTGGGTGATACTTATTATATGAGCAGTACTACTATGCACATGAGCCCCGGTGTTCCCATCATGAAATCGAAAGACCTGGTTAACTGGAAGTTGTTGAGCTACTGTTATGATACTTTAGTAAGTAATGATGATATGAAACTTGAAAACGGAAAATCAACTTATGGCAGAGGCTCTTGGGCCAGCAGCATTCGGTATTATAA
>NZ_JANPCM010000219.1:0-8274 GCF_031430955.1 Ferruginibacter sp. | reverse complement strand
CCAATTAAAATATCAGTTTTATCAATATCAGTTTTTACTGAAGGCGCCTGTGCAAACGCAAAAGAAAAAAACAAAATAAAAGAAATGCTTAACAAAGTTCTGTATGTGACGTATCTGTAATTCATTCCGGCCTAAGTTCTCCGCCAGCTGGCGGAGACGTGGGTTTTAATTTCGTTTAATAAAAAACTGCTGTAATATTTTCACATAATCATCATCTGTACGCACATGCAGTAACTCTGCTCCCGCTTTTTTAAAATGATTTTTACAAATTTCGCTTTGCTCCATAAAATGCTGCTGATAATTATAACGCACCAATGCATTACTGCTGTCTATCCATTTGCTTTTTTCGCTTTCGGCATCCTGTACCTGTATTAATCCTGCGTCGGGCAATTGCATATCCATTTTGTCGTACACCCTTATGCCTATAACATCATGCTTGTTACCAATTACTTTTAGATCATTATCATACCCGGTATCTAAAAAATCGCTCAATAAAAAAGCTATGCTTTTTTGCTTAACCGAAGTGGTGAAATATTTTATTGCTTCATCAAGGTTAGTGCCTTTCTTAGTTGCTTCCACGGTTAATAATTCTCTTACAATATATAAAGCATGCTGTCGGCCTTTTTTGGGCGGAATGTATTTATCAATTTTATCGCTAAAAAAAATAACGCCTACTTTATCGTTATTACTTACAGCACTAAACGTAATTACCGAAGCCATTTCCACTATCAAATCTTTTTTTTGCCGGGTAACAGTACCAAATAAATTACTGGCGCTGGTATCTATTAATAACATCACCGTAAGCTCTCTCTCTTCTTCAAATACTTTAGTAAACGTACTGCCAAATCTTGCACTCACATTCCAGTCTATAAAACGTACATCATCGCCTGCATAATATTCTCTTACTTCCCTAAAACTCATCCCCTTTCCTTTAAAAGCAGAGTGATACTCTCCCGAAAATAAATGCGTAGTTATTTTTTTGCTTTTAATTTCTAATTCTCTAACCTTACGCAAAATTTCTTCTGTAGTCATAGCGCCGCCAATCCCTTTAAATGGGCTTTGGTCAGTATCAGTTTTTATATCTTTTTTCTTTTTAAACAAGCGAAATATTAAAAGTTGCTCAAATCATTTTACTCTTTGCAAGTCCCCTTTAGGGGATTTAGGGGTTTTTATGGCACATTCACCACCCTCAATATCTCATCAATTATTTGCTCTACATTTACATTTTCTGCTTCGGCTTCATAAGTTAATCCAATTCTGTGGCGCAATACATCTTTACAAATACTTCTTACATCTTCAGGAATTACATAACCACGTTTATTTAAAAATGCATAAGCTTTAGATGCCAGTGCCAAATTAATGCTGGCTCTTGGGCTGCCGCCAAAACCTATCAATGGTTTTAATTTTGGCAAATTATATTTATCCGGAAAACGTGTGGCAAAAACAATATCCAAAATATAATTTTCTACTTTTTCATCTAAGTAAACCTGTCTTACCAATTCCTTTGCAGTTAAAATTTCGCTGGTAGCCGCAACAGGGTTTATCGGTGGAAAACTTAACCCCAATGTGTTCTGACGAATGATCATTTGCTCTTCTGATTTAGAAGGATACCCCACAATTACTTTAAGCATAAACCTGTCCACCTGCGCTTCCGGCAAAGGATATGTGCCTTCCTGCTCAATAGGATTTTGTGTGGCCAAAACCAAAAATGGTTCCGGTAATTTATAGGTGGTATCGCCAATGGTTACCTGCCGTTCCTGCATGGCTTCTAATAAAGCACTTTGCACTTTTGCCTGTGCCCTGTTTATTTCATCTGCTAAAATAAAATTAGAAAATATCGGCCCTTTACGCACCATGAATTCATTTTTTGCCTGGTTGTATATCATCGTTCCTACCACATCGGCAGGCAACAGATCCGGCGTAAATTGAATACGGCTGAAAGCGGCATGCACCGTTTGCGAAAGCGACTTTATAGCAAGCGTTTTTGCAAGGCCGGGTACACCTTCCAGCAAAACGTGGCCATTACTTAAAAGGCCAATCAGCAGGCGTTCAATCATTCCCTGCTGGCCAACAATTACTTTGCTTAATTCGTCATTAATTCTGGTAACAAATCCGGCTGCATGATTTATTTTTTCGTTCAGCAAACGGATGTCTTCGGCGGTTTGTAACATATATTCTTTTTTTTGGAGCCGGGCCATATCGCATTTTTCATCTTCATTGGCGTCGCACTCTTGTACAATATTTCTTTATTGAGCTTTAATGATGTTTTATTTATTATGTTTTGCAAAGCTCCTGTATTTCCTACGGGACTTTACAAAATATATAATTTTTTCTCTACCCACCTTAAGCGCTTATGAAACTATCATAACCACCATATTCTTTTCATTCTTTGCAAACCTATCTTCTCCATTTCCCCCTTTAGGGGATAGGGGCGCAATTTACGTACTCTCCCCTTAACAAAAATTTTGCCATCTTGATAAGCGGGGCAAAAATCTGTTAAAATCCAATTATCTTTAAGAAAACTTTTTGTATGGTAGATCAGCAATTAATTACTACTTCAAATCTATTGGAAGGTTACCGCATTACCAAACATTTGGGCATAGTACGTGGCATTACTGTTCGCAGCCGCAGCCTGCTGGGTAATATTGCCGGTGGCTTTCAAACTTTATTTGGCGGTAAAATTTCTATTTATGTTGAACTGTGTGAAAAAACAAGGGAGGAAGCTTTTCAATTAATGCTGCAGCACGCTAACGAACGTGGCGCAAACGCTATTATAAATATGCGTTATGATGCTAATGAAGTTATGAACGGTGTAACCGAAGTGCTGGCTTATGGAACAGCAGTTGTGGTGGAAAAAATATGATTATTGAAAAGTGTAGCTTTATTAATTAAGAAGGTAAGAAATAAAGACTGTTGTTATTTGGCAAACCACTCCAACCAATATAAACATCATGCTTTTTCGAATAATAACAATAGCCTTTAGAAATAAAGGCCTCTAGCTTTGCAACAGCAATATTTAAATAGTGCTGATCAAAAAAAGTATTAAATAATTTATATTTTTCAATTTTTGCCATATCCCTGAATGCAATTGTATTGCGAATTCTTACAACAATTATAAGGTCTTTATAATTCAGTTCCTTAATATTGCTATCGTTAAGTTCAGTATATTTTGCCACTAACCTATCAAACTGGCTTTTTTGTATCCAAACACCAATTGAATCATGTGACTTTCTGTATTTCTCCTCTTCGATTTTTATTAGCTGAAGCTGTTCTTCTTTAGATAGGACTTTAAAATTAACCTCTTGGGAATATGATTTAAACTTTGCGCTAAAAATCATAATAAAAAGAAAAGCTGTTTTAAATTTCATATAAATCCAATTTCAAATTATTATTTAAGATACAAAATTAAAATCATTGTGCCAGTAAAGTTAGCAAGGGATGGATCACTCTAACTAACTCAAATATTTCCCCACAATCGGCACTCTCCTCCCCACCCCAAAAGCCTTTGGCGAAATACGTATTATAGGACAAAACTGGTTGCGCTTGTATTCATTAATATTTACCATTTTTAAAACACGGTCAACCAATGCTGCATCAAAACCTTGCGCTTTAATTTCGTTGGGACCCTGTGTTCTTTCAATATATTGAAATAAAATTTTATCCAGAATGCTGTAATCGGGTAAAGAGTCAGAATCTTTTTGCCCCGGCCTTAACTCTGCACTGGGGGCTTTTGTAATAATGTTGTTGGGTATAATTTCTTTGTTACGATTAATATATTTTGCCAACGCATACACCTGCATTTTATAACAATCTCCCAATACACCCAAACCGCCGGCCATATCGCCATACAGTGTTCCGTAGCCTGTTGCCAGTTCGCTTTTATTGGACGTATTTAATAAGATGTAGCCAAATTTATTGGCCAACGCCATCAATAAATTTCCCCTTGTACGGCTTTGTATATTTTCTTCTGCAATGCTAAAAGGAAGGTCTTTAAAAATGGGTTTTAATTCCTGCAAAAAACTATCGTAAATATTTTTTATGGGTACAATATCATAAGGATTGTTTAAATTTTTACTTAACTGTCCGGCGTCGCTTACACTATGCCCGGTAGAATATTCTGACGGCATTAAAACCGCTCTTACATTTGCCGCACCTAATGCTTCACAAGCCAGTACTAAAGTTACTGCGCTGTCAATGCCACCGCTGCTGCCTAAAATGGCTTTGGTAAATCCCATCTTGGTAAAATAATCTTTAATACCCATCACAATAGCATCATGAACCATGGCAATGTTTAAATTTTCTTCTAACCCTGCCGGATTTAATTCTTTATCAGGCACACGGCTGGCAGGTTCAATAATGGGAGCATCAATTGTTCCATCATCATTTAAAATAAAAGATTGCAGCGAAGATTGAAACATAGGTAAGCTTCCGCACAGATTAGCATTTTTATCAAAAGCATAGGAGGCTCCATCAAAAACAATTTCGGTTTGGCTGCCCACTGCATTGCAATAAAATAAAGGCAGTTTGTATTTTACAACATTAGCTTTAATGGTTGCTTTACGGTCTTCATTGTGTGTGTAATCAAATGGCGATGCTGATAAATTTATCATTACATCGGGTTGCTGTTTCATTAATTCATCCATCGGGCAAATGCGGTACAAGGGGTTATTGCCCAGGTTCCAGATATCTTCACAAATGGTTACGGCCAGTTTTTTTCCTTTAAACTCCATTACTTTCCAGTCGTAAGCCGGTTCAAAATAACGGTATTCATCAAACACATCGTAATTGGGCAAACAGGTTTTATGAGCAACAGCTTTTATTTTTTTTTCGAATAACAAATAAGCTCCATTAAACAAATCTTTTCCTTCCCGTACCGGATTTCTGTCGGGTGCGCCAATTAGTACACCAATAGTGTCGGCATGTTGTTTTATTTCATCAATAGCTGCATAACACTTGCTGATAAAATCATCAAACTCTAAAAAATCTTTTGGCGCATAGCCGCAAACGCTCAGCTCGCTGAATACAATTAAATCGCCACCCTGTTTTTTAGCCTCGTTGATGGCGCAAATAATTTTTTGTGTATTACTTTCAAAGTTGCCGATATGATAATTTTGCTGTGCTAAAAATATTTTCATGCCGCTGATCCGCTGACTGGCGGAGAATTTTATGTTTTGTTATAAAAATGATTCCTTTATTTTGTAAAGTTAAATTATTCAACAATGCGGATATTATTTGGTTTGTTATTTATAAGCATTTTAGTTTTTTCCTGCAACAATGGCGATAAAATCCCTGATGTATCCAATGTAAAAATTGAATTAAGCACCCAGCGGTTCGAAAAAGATTTGTTTACATTGGACACTCTAAATTTTGCAGCCAGTTTAGACAAGCTTATTGCTGCATATCCATCCTTTGGCGAAAATTTTTTATCTACAATTTTAGGCGCCGATCCTAAATGGAGCATCGACAGCACTGCTGCATATGTAAAACTTTTTATCAATCAGCACCGCAATGTTTACGATACAGCTATGCTGGTATTTAAAGATTTCTCACCGTATGAAGCAGAAATAAAAAAGGGATTGCAGTTTGTAAAATATTATTTTCCTAATTACAGGGTGCCCGATAAAATTATTACTTACATAGGCCCTCTTGATGGCTTTGGTGATATTATTGCTGACGATGCAATCTTTGTGGGTTTACATCTTCATCTGGGAAAAGATTTTTCATTGTACAAATCAGAACAGGTACAGCAAACCTATCCTGAGTACATCACTAACCGTTTTGACCCAGGTTATATTACTGTAAATAATTTAAAAAATATTGTACTGGATCTTTATCCAGAAAAAATGGAAGATAAATCTTTAGTGCAGCAAATGGTGGAGAAAGGAAAACGTTTATATATTTTAAGCAAAATTTTACCCCGTGCAGATGAATACAAATTAATTGGCTATAAAAACGACCAGCTTAAAAGTGCCTACGAAAACGAAAAAATAATTTGGGATCTATTTGTACAAAATAATTTACTGCAAACCGTGGATGAAAATGTTATAAAGAATTACATTGGGGAGTCGCCTAAAACGCAGGAACTGGGGGATGCATCACCAGGAAACATCGGCTCTTTTGCCGGCTGGCAAATTGTAAAAAAATACATGCAAAAAAATCTGGAAATTACTTTGCAAAAACTAATGGCAATTGATGCTGATACAATTTTTCAGGAAGCTAAGTATAAGCCTTAATGTAAATTAAGCTGCAACCTGCTGTTGCAAAGCCATTGGCTTTCTTCCTAAAAATTTCATCACTCTAAAATGCGATCCTAAAGCCTCCCACATGGTATCGTATTTATTATAAGGTAAATTATACTCTGCACATTTTTGCATAACTATTTTGCTGATAGCTGGATAATGCACATGGCTTACTCTTGGAAATAAGTGATGTTCTATCTGGTAATTTAAACCGCCAACAAACCACGAAATAACTTTATTACCCATTGCAAAATTTGATGTGGTTCTTATCTGGTGTTCGGCCCATGCTGTTTCAATATGTTTGGTTTCATCCAATGCTATAGTTTCAAACTCAGTGTTCTCCACCACGTGAGCCAGTTGAAATACAAGAGAAAGTGTTAAACCCATTACCGCATGCAATAGTAAAAACCCTCCCAACCATGGCAGGAAGCCCCATTTAACAACAGGCAGCACAATATAAAAAGCGAGGTAGCAAATTTTTGTAGCCCAAAAAATGGCTTTATTTTTTGCCGTCATTTTCCATGCCTCAGTGGTATAAATTTTACGTGTAAAGTATTTTGTAAAATCCATAAAAAACAACCAAAAAATAGAAGACAAAGCATAAACGGGCAGCAAGTACAAATGCTGCACTTTGTGTGCAGGTACCCATTTTTGCGATTCGCATTGACGAATGATGGGGCTTTTAGCAATATCATCATCAATGCCATCAACATTGGTGTAAGTGTGATGAATAATATTATGTTTTTGTTTCCAGAAAAAAGAACTTGCCCCTAATGCGTTTGCACTTAATCCCAATAAATCGTTCAACATTGGTTTTGTGCTGTAACTGCCATGGTTAGCATCATGCATTACACTAAACCCTATAGATGAAAATACAAAACCCAAAGCAGCACATAATAACAAAGCAGGCAACGCACTCATATTAACAAACATCAGCAAACAATACATAGTTATTGCAGCACCAATTAAAATAATAGTCTTACTAAATAACCTCCAGTCGCCTGTTTTTTTTATCTTCTTTTTTTCAAAATATTCATCCACAGAAACTTTCAGGCTCTGATAAAATTCATTGTTGCGGTTTGAAAATGTGATTTTTGACATAGCAAATTATCTGGTTGGTAAAGTTCAGGGTTTACCAACAGGTTTTATTTATTAAAAAAAGAGAATGGAAATTATAGGAAAGGTTTATAAAAACTCCAGCTGCATTTCTTTGATTTACGCATTAAAGATACGTGTAAAAACAACACAAAGAACGTTAATTTAGCTTAAAAGGGGTACTCATTTGAAATGAAGGGATTACAACAGTAAAAGTTTTTTTGTTGTTTATATTCTCCATAAGATAGGTGCCATGCATTTTACCAATTTCAGTTCTCAAATTGCATCCGCTAATGTATTGATAAAATTCACCTGGATTAATTTGTGGCTGCACACCTACCACCCCTTCGCCTTCTACTTCTCTTATGCTGCTGTTACTGTCGTAAATGTACCAGTGACGGCTTAATAATTTTACAGGAAAAGTATTGTTATTTTCAATAGTAATTTTATAAGCAAACATAAACTCACTGTTTACAGGATTACTGTAATCTGGCTGATAGTATGTTTCCACACTAATTTTTACACCTTCAGATATTTTAGAAACCATGTTTTGAGTTTGCTGTAAAAATAACAATAAAATTTGCCTTTTTTTGTAAATTAGCTGTGATTTGTTGTTAAATAAAATATTTTATATGCCGCTAAAAACACATAGGTACACCAATGGGGAAGTTACTGTATTTTGGAAACCTGAAATTTGTACTCACTCAGCAATATGTTTTAAAGGTTTACCGCAGGTATTTGATCCCCGCCGTACACCATGGATAGAAATGGATAAAGCAAGTACCGAACAAATTATTGAGCAGGTCAAAAAATGCCCAAGTGGTGCATTGAGTTATTTTATGAATGAAGAAAAAATTTAAGAAGCCATTTTAAAATAGCCTTCGCAGGCTTTTAAAACAGCAGCAATTACACCTGCTGATAATAAGAGGACAATCACTAT
>NZ_JANPCM010000218.1:0-2678 GCF_031430955.1 Ferruginibacter sp. | reverse complement strand
GGTCGCTTAAAAGCGTTTGTATCCTTTCGCTTTTTTTATTGATGATGGTATTTACAAAATAAATTGTAATGGCTAATAACGGCAATGGTGCCAATGCTACTAAAGTAAGTTTAGGACTTTCTTTAAGCATAAAAAAAACACTGAACCCAATTACAGCAGCAAGATTTATAAAATACATAATAGCCGGGCCAGTGTACATTCGCACACGGCTAACATCTTCCGAAATTCGGTTCATTAAATCGCCGGTGCTGTGTGTTTTGTAAAAGTTGATATCTAATTTTTGGTAATGAGAAAAAATTTCATTCTTTTGATTGTACTCAATATGACGGCTCATTACAATAATGGTTTGCCGCATTAAAAACATAAATATACCGCTGATAATGGCGAGTATAAGTAAAGTAATACCTGCAAGTAAAATTTTATTATCCTGGTGGTTTTCAAAAAATACAATTACTTTTCTTACCAGGAAGTCGTAGTTTTTTTCTGTTTCGCCTGCATTTGTTGTGCCATCTTTTTCACCTTTTACCGTATGCACCACGGTATTAACTACATACCTGGTAATTTGCGGCGCTAAAATTCTGAAGTAATTGGTTAAAACAACAAACACAATACCCAGCATAAAAAGCCAGCGGTATTTCCAAAAATATTTGTTGAGGGATTTGAGGTGCTTCATCGGGTGCAAAGGTAAGTTCAATCAATTAAAGAGCGAAAATGAAAAATGAAGCTTTAAATAGTCTGTAATATTTTAAGGACTTTGAAAGTGTTTTTACAAAATCGCTGTTATTTGTTAATCTGGTATTCGCTTAAATTAATTTTCTTTTAATTTAATTAAAAAAACACTGTCTCTTTTATTTTTATTTATTTTAATTTCCTGAGTTTGATAACCAGATTTGCTTACCCGGATCCTGTATTTTGGTGCTCCATATACCATTGAAATCATTTTTGATCTAGCAATAAAATTTCCATTTTCGTTAGAATAAAAGAAAGAATCGACATAAACATTTCTTACTGAATCATAATAATCTCTCGGTGGGATATCTAATAATTCTACTTTTACTGCTTCAATTCCAACCCCATTTTTTTCTGAAGTTATTTTTCCTGATAATATTATATACCCTTCGCAAGAAGTCAAAAACAAAATACTAAATATTAAAATGAGATTTCGCATTGGTAAGTTTTAAATTTTGGTCAATAGTTACCACTCACGAATGAATATAATTCTGCAAATGCTCAATAGTTTCTTCCTGTGTAAGAATGGTTTCTTTAATAACATCATTAATAGAAATGATACCGCAGAGATGGTCGTTTTCAAAAACGGGTAAGTAACGGATATTATTTTCGCTCATTATTTGCATGCAGGTATCCACAGAATTATCGGGTGTAATGCGGGGCAAACCTGTGGTCATAATTTCTTTAACCAAAGTAGTAGTTGATGATTTTCCTTTAAGGATAACTTTACGGGCATAATCCCTTTCGGTTAAAAGCCCGATGTAATTACCGTTTTCTTCCACTACAATAGAACCAATATTTTTTTCTGCCATTTGCTTTAAGGCATCCAGCACAGTAATATCCGGAGAAATGGTGATTACATTGCTGCCTTTTCTTTTAAGAATGTTAGAGACTTTTTTCATAATGGCTGTTTAGCGTTAAAAATTTTTACTGCAAATGCATTTGTAAGTTATTGTTTTTTTACTGACTTTAAAAACATTTACTTTAATTTTTATTCATACTGCTATTATTTAAATGGGTAAAAATTAATTGGTTACCACAATTTTGTAATCAATTTTAGCATTAACTTCAACCCCTGTAAAATCGGTTGCAAATATGGGTGCCTCTTCCATGATTATTTTAATTCTTGCTGCATTGGCCTTTTCGGGCATTGCATTAATGGTATCAAAAATAGTTACCCGTTCCACTTTTAACAAAAGCAAAGGGGAGCCTTACGAATGCGGCATACCCACCACAGGGCAAACCTGGGTACAATTAAATGTGGGCTATTATTTATTTGCTATTATATTTTTAATTTTTGATGTGGAGCTGGTGTTTTTATATCCCTGGGCTGTAGTGGCAAAAAAAGTAGGCTGGCTGGCATTGGTTGAAATTGTAATTTTCTTTTTTATTTTATTTATGGGATTTTTATATGCACATAAAAAAGGGGCGTTGAAGTGGATGTAAAGCCCCTCCTATCCTCCCCGGAGGGGAGAGAAAGTACAAGATTGCGGAGTAGATAAAAGCGATTAATTTTTTTTATAATCTTCAAAAAATGAATGATAGTACAAATAATGCACAGTCTTTAAAAGTCCTCCCTTCTGGGGAGGATTTAGGAGGGGCTGTTCAGATACTTGACTTACCAGGCGGCGGCATTGTGCTCAGTAAATTAGATGATGTTATCAACTGGGCAAGATCAAATTCTTTATGGCCATTAACTTTTGCTACCAGTTGCTGCGGTATAGAAATGATGGCGACTGCTTCGGCAAAATATGATTTTTCGAGATTTGGTTTTGAAGTAGCCAGAGCATCTCCACGCCAGGCTGATGTAATCATTATTGCAGGAACGATCGTAAATAAAATGGCACCGGTTTTAAAATTTGGCTACCCGAAAATAATACCAATTAAAACATTGAAATATGCTGTCAGCCTTGAGGCGCTAATAACACCTTACGCACACTTTTGTATTT
>NZ_JANPCM010000217.1:0-3677 GCF_031430955.1 Ferruginibacter sp. | reverse complement strand
TAAAAGCCAAAATTGATCCGTATAAGAAATTGCTGTACGGTGAAGCCACAATAACATATCATAATAATAGTCCAGATACATTACAGGAAGTGACTTTTCATACCTATCACGATTATTACAAGCCAGGGGCAGCGAGGCAGGGGTTATTTGTCAAAAACAATTTTCCAACTAACGATGGTGTAATAATTGACACAATAGTCGTAAACAGAGAAGCCATTAATTTAAATAATGCAGACAGCTTAGCACACAAAGGGACCAATTACAGCATCGTATTAAAAAAGCCACTAGCCCCTAATGGTGCAGTTCAACTTGTTATCAAATGGCATTATACGATTCCGGGAAAGGGCTTTGAGCGCAGTGGGGCAATTGACAGTACTTCCATGTTCATTGCTTACTGGTATCCCGAAATGGCTGTGTATGATGACATAGATGGATGGGATAGAATTGTATACAATGCCGCAACTGAATTTTATCATGATTATGCGGATTATGAGATTGAGATTGAAGTGCCGGATAATTTTATGGTATGGGCATCAGTACCGCCAATTAATGAAGATGAAGTATATTCAAAAACCCAGCTCGAAAGATTAAATAAAGCGAAGAAGAGCACTGAGCCCATACAGGTATATTCGGCAGCAGATTTTAAAACTTCTTCATCAGGCAAAATGTTGAAATGGAAATACAGCGCAAAATATTTTCCCGATTTTTCCTTTGCTCTTAGCGACCATTTTGTTTGGGATGCTTGTATGTATAAAGATTCATTAGGCGAATTTTTTATAAATACTGCTTATCCTGAAGATCACCTATCGTTTAAACAGTGGTTGAAAGCCATTGGCGAAAATTTAAAAATGTTTCATACTGAGTTCCCACGTTATTTGTTTCCATACAAATACTTTACAATTTTTAACGGGCTTGAAGGAGGAGGCATGGAATTTCCGGGAATGGTAAATAATGAAGCAATTACGAAGGAACAGTTGGAGCAGGGCACCGGGGTAAAGATGAGTGATTTTGGTGCAATTCGTTTAGCCACCGGTCATGAAATGTGCCACATGTATTTTCCGTTTATGATGGGTATTCATGAGAAAAAATATGCATGGATGGATGAAGGAATGGCTAATTTTGTGTGGCGATTTTTACACCTCAATTCTGAGATTAAACTTGATCAATCATACATGGCCTCGCAAAGCATGGCTCCTGTTATGGTACCCAGCCATCTTTTGCAAAACAGTTCAATAAATACCTACACCGTTTCATATTATTCTTATTATTCATTGTACCAGCTTCTGGGAAAAGATCTTTTTAATAAATGTTTAAAGACCTACATGGATACCTGGAAATACAGGCATCCTACTCCCTTCGACTTTATGTTCACATTTAATAAAGTATCCGGCACAGACCTTAACTGGTTTTGGAAAAAGTGGTATTTCGACTGGGGCTATATGGACATTGGTATAAAAATATTTAAGGATAATATATTAACCGTAGAAAATTTTGGTGGAAGACCAATGCCATTCACTATAAAAGTGCATTTTGCTGATGACACATTTTTACAGCATGATGTGAGCCCGGCAGTATGGAAAGATACACCAACATACACCAAAAGAATTGATGCAAAGAAGAAAATCATATCTGTTGAAATAAAGGTTTTAGACAATGGAGATGCTGTGGAAGGTAATAATATCCTTTCATTTAAATAGTAAATAATAAATGCACATGCAGCCAACATTGGTATTGCCAATAGTGGGGCTCGACGTTGAAACAATCAGCAGCGGCAATTCTGCTGTACTGCGGTTCGGGGCTTGACGAATAAAGCCAAGCTTTAGTTCTTAATATTTAACTTTATCAAAAGCCAGGCAGCAGTTCCGGGCGGACGAATATAAAATTCCCCACCATCGGCAATACCTGCCCGTTTTCAGAATAATTGTTGTCTCAGCAAATCAAGAGAAAATAAATGAAAGATTTTTTTTCTCACAACTCCCTCACCCAAATATTTCTGTAACTAATCGGCTCACTCGGATCGCCGTGGTCTTGTAATTTTATTGGTGCAGCACCATGCTTTTTGTAATAAGGTTTACCAATGTAAACGGTTATGCCGTTTACCTCTACATTATTTTGTACCAGCACACCATTTTGTAAAGCTGTAATCCGGCCGTTAGTTTTTATGGTACCGTCTTCATTAAATCGTGGGGCTGTCCATACAATATCGTACGATTGCCATTCGCCGGGTTTTTTGCAAACATTGGCCAAAGGAACAGCTTGTTTGTAAATACTGGCGGCCTGTCCGTTTACATAAGTTTTATTATCATAATTATCCAGTACCTGTATTTCGTAGCCTTCATCACCGGGGCCGGTAGCCGCTAAAAAAACACCGCTGTTGCCACGTGCCTGTCCGCTGCCGGTAATGTTTGCAGGTATGCGCCACTCAATATGCAACTGGTAATCGGTAAAAGATTTTTTAGTTTGAATATTACCGGTACCTTTTTTTACAGTGATGGCTTTTTTGGCAACCGTCCACAGGGCAGGTTTTGTACTGTCTTTTGTAGAAACCCATTCGTCTAAATTTCTACCATCAAATAAAATGATGGCATCCGATGGTGCATCGCTGTTGGTTTTTCCGGGTTGTACTTTTATGGGTTCGGGTGTCCATACTTCGGTAAGCTTGGGGTCGCCCTGGGCAAAAGAAAAGCAAGAGCAAAATATTGCAGTAACAAAAAGTGTTAAAAATTTATTTTTCATATTTTTTTATTTTGAGGTATTTTTTTCAGTTTTTAAATCTAAACAAATCTATTGCAATCTTTTTAAAAAAAGATAAATGAAAATTGAGGTGGAAAAATAAAGCTAAGCCTTGGTTCGTGCCACGAACCAAGGCGGCGTGCAAAAAAGGTTATTGAGACACGAACATAGGCGAAGGCGGGCAAAAAAAAATCCCGGCAACAAACCGGGATTTTTTTATAACTCATTTTTAAATTTTTATGGAAATATGCCTAACTCATTATAACTGTTAGCCACTTTATTAATGGCACTTACATAAGCTGCAGTACGCATGTCAGGTATCGTGGGGTTATCTTTCCAAATCTGCATAATTTCTCTTGTTGCAGTAATCATGGTTTCTTCCAGGCCGCTGTGTACCAAATCCTGTTCTTCGGGGCCATGCATAATAAAATCCCTTTCTTTCTGGCTTACTTTTTTACCACTCAGTTCTTCAATTTGCCCAAGTATATGACCATTTAAATTTTCAGCAAATCGTTTTTCTAAACGGCCATAACGCACATGGCTTAAATTTTTCAGCCATTCAAAATAACTAACGGTAACGCCACCTGCATTTAAATACATATCAGGTACACATAAAAGCCCACGCCTTGTAAATTCTTCATCAGCTTCAGGCGTACAGGGGCCGTTAGCTGCTTCGCCAATAATTTTTGCTTTTACCCTTGGTGCATTATCGCCATTAATAACGTTTTCTAATGCAGCCGGAATTAAAATGTCGCATTCAAGTTCTAATGCATCTGTATTTTTTGCAAGATTAATTGCACCGGGGAAATTTAAAATAGAACCCGTTTTTTTACGGTGCTGAAATACTTCTTCTTCATTCAATCCCTCAGCATTCATAATAGCACCTTCATATTCTGCCAGTGCAATTACTTTTGCTCCTGCTTCTCTAAAAAATTTTGCGCTGT
>NZ_JANPCM010000216.1:0-6313 GCF_031430955.1 Ferruginibacter sp. | reverse complement strand
ATTTCAGTATTTTTTTAAAATTAAAGAATGTATAATGAAAACTGAAATTAATCCCAACATGAAAACTAAAATGGCCTTATAGTCATGAAAACCGGAATACTCATAACTAAAGAAGGTAATGGAAAATTAAAGGAACGTGCTATTGTACCAACGCATGTAGATAAAGAAGGTAACCTTTGGTTTTTTACAAATGAGTGCAGCGATAAACTAAATTCCATACCTGTAAACGGTAACGTAATGATAAGTTATGGTAACCCGAAAGACAGTGATTATGTAGTAATTTACGGAAATGCAATAATTGTAAAAGATAAAAAGAAAATGCAGGAATTATGGTCGGCTGTGGGTAAAGTTTGGTTTGGTAATGGGTTGCATGATAATAAACTTGCATTATTAAAAATAGCGCCTTTAAAAGTAGAATTCAATAACGAAAATAGTAGGGAGTAAGCTCAATTTTATTTAAAATAATTACTTATCTGAAAGACGAGATGATAATTTAATGTATAAAATATTTTTTTGCACCCATAGCTATTTACTTTACAGTTTGTCGATATTGCAATTGTGTTAAGTATTTAAGCAAATATTATTTGTTATTAATTATTAGAAAAGAAAGTAAAATAATAATTTTTTCTTTTAACCACATATAAATATTTGCAATGCAAAAAAAATCTCCTCCTCAAAAAAATAAAAAAAGTTATTTCGATAAATTTTCTGCAGTTATAACACATGCAACCGGCTCGCCTGCTGCATTTATAAGTGCTTTGGCCGTTATAATTGTTTGGGCAGTTACCGGCCCGCTGTTTAAATTTTCGGATACCTGGCAATTGGTAATTAACACCGGAACTACCATTATTACTTTTTTAATGGTATTCGTTATTCAGCAATCTCAAAATAAAGATACATTGGCTATACAGTTAAAATTAAATGAGCTTATTGCCAGCAGCGAAAAAGCAAGCAACCGCTTAATTGATGTTGAAGATTTAACAGACGAAGACTTAAAAGTACTCAAGCATTTTTACATCAAGCTTGCAGATCTTGCCGAAGAAGAAAATGATATTCATATCAGTCATTCCCTGGACGAAGCTTCGGAAATAAGTAAGAAAAAAAATCAATCAGTACAAAAAATAAAGTCTGCTGTAAAAAAAGATAATTAAGAAGCTGTTTGAATTAATCTTAGCACACTACAATTTGGCTAAAGCCCCTTTTGTATTTCATTGCATTACCACGCCTTTACGTGGTAATGCAAATGGCTATTGTCGGCTTTAGCCAAATAAATAATAAATAAATAACTCAAAGAGTTTCTTAAGTATATTGGCACTTTTGATTAAACAAAGCAGGCTTTCTAGTGTTAAACAGGAATTCACTTTATAATTAAAAAATTGCAACTTATTACATTTACTAACAGGGGAATATTTTGTGCAAAAGGGAATTTTTATATTGATCCCTGGTTGCCTGTTGACCATGCAGTGATAACACATGGCCATGCCGACCATGCAAGATGGGGAAGTAAACATTATTTGTGTCATAAATTTACCGCCCCCATTTTGCGCTTGCGTATAGATGCTGATTTAAGCATCAGCACTATGGATTATAATGAAACTGTTTTTATTAATGGTGTAAAACTAAGCATGCATCCCGCCGGGCATATAGTTGGCTCGGCGCAAATACGTTTGGAATATGAAGGATATGTTGCAGTAATTTCCGGAGATTATAAAACCGAGTATGATGGATTAAGTACTGCTTTTGAACCGGTGCGCTGTAATGAATTTGTTACGGAAAGCACCTTTGGGTTACCCATATACAATTGGCTGCCGCAGCAAAAATTATTTGATGATATTAAAAAATGGATCGCTGGTAACCAGGCACAAAATAAAACCAGCGTTTTTATTGCCTATAGCCTGGGTAAAGCTCAGCGCCTGATGAAAGGGTTAGAAGGTGCAGCAAAAATATTTGTACATAATGCTGTTAATAATTTAAATATTGCTATTGAAAGTTGCGGCATAATATTACCTGCAACACAAATTATAAATATGGAGATGAATAAAGCGGATGTGCAAAATAATATTGTGATTTTGCCGCCTGCCTTATTGGGTACCAACCTTATAAAAAAAATACCCAATGCTGCTGTTGCAATTTGCAGTGGATGGATGCAGGTAAGGGGTAGCCGAAGATGGCAGGCTGCCGATGCAGGGTTTGCCGTAAGCGATCATGCAGACTGGAGCGGTTTATTATCTGCAATAAAAGCCACTGGTGCACAAAAGGTTTTTGTAACACATGGCAGCACTGCCATCTTTAGTAAATACTTAAATGAAATTGGGATTGAAGCTGCAGAAGTTGCAACACAATATGGTAAGGAAGATGATGAAATGATTGCCGAACCTGAAAAAATTGCAGAATAAATTATGGAAAAATTTGCAGCCTTCATTCAGCAGTTAGAAATAAGTAATAAAACAAATGATAAGATTGATGCCATTGTGCATTATTTAAACGAAGCCTCCGAGGAAGATAAAATTTGGCTGGTGGCTTTATTTACGGGTAAGCGTCCAAAGAGAAGTATTAATACGGCACTGTTAAAAGAGTGGGCTGTAGAAATTGCGAATATTCCGATGTGGTTATTTACAGAGTGCTATCATACAGTAGGAGATTTAGGAGAAACCATTGCATTGATATTACCCAAACCTTCTCAAACAATTAAAAAAAATATTGCAGCCTGGATAAATGAACTAACAGCATTGGCAAAACAAAGCGACGAAATAAAAAAACAATATGTGCTTAATGCATGGAGCGGCCTGGAGGTGCAGGAAAAACTAATTTTCAATAAATTAATTGGTGGAAGTTTCAGGGTAGGAGTATCGCATAAATTACTAGTAAATGCCATTGCAAAACAAACCGGTATTGAAGCCAATAAATTAATGCATAGTTTAATGGGCAAGTGGTTGCCCGGCCAAACAAATTATACAGATTTAATTAAAGGAGCTGATAGCGCAACTAATATTTCTCAGCCTTATCCTTTTTGTTTGGCTTACCCAATGGAGCAGGATATTAATACTATTGGTGCTGCTGAACATTGGCAGGCAGAATGGAAATGGGATGGCATACGTGGACAAATTATTAAACGCAAAAATGAATTATTTATATGGAGCAGGGGAGAAGAATTAATAACACATCAATTTCCCGAACTGGAAAAATTAATTGATATTTTACCCAATGGCTGTGTGATAGATGGCGAAATTTTAGCTGTTGATAAAGAACAGGTGCAATCTTTTAACAGCCTGCAAAAAAGGCTTAACCGAAAAACAGTTAGTAAAAAACAACAGGAGGAAATACCCATTGGTTTTTACTGTTACGATTTACTGGAATATGAATATGAAGATTATCGTGAAAAAACCCTGGCGGAAAGAAGAAGTGTTTTAGAAAAATTAATTAATGCTTTACCCAAAAACAACACAATTTTTTTGTCACCTGTGATATCATTTAATAGCTGGCAAGATCTGCAAATTAAAAGAGAACAATCAAGGGCAATGAACAGCGAAGGGTTGATGCTTAAAAAATTATCTTCCATTTATAATACCGGCCGTAAAAGGGGCGACTGGTGGAAATGGAAAATTGAACCTTACAGTATTGATGCCGTAATGATATATGCACAAAAAGGTGCAGGCCGCCGAAGTAATTTTTATACTGATTATACTTTTGCAGTAAAAGATGGCGATAAATTATTAAGCATTGCCAAAGCTTACTCTGGTCTTACCGATAAAGAAATAAAAGAAGTGGATAATTTTGTTAAGAGAAATGCAGTTGAAAAATTTGGCCCTGTACGCACTGTAAAACCTGAGCTGGTTTTTGAAATTGCTTTTGAAGGAATTGCCGAAAGTGCCCGGCATAAAGCCGGAATTGCTTTACGTTTTCCCCGAATAAAACGCTGGCGAAAAGATAAAAAGGCAGCAGAGATAAATACTATTGAAGATCTGCAGCTGTTATTAAAAAATTCGAAGTAATTATTTTTTAAAAATTCTATTTTCTGTATATAGTATTTTTTATTATTAATATCTTTTCCATTCTGAATAATATCAATTATTTCTTTTGACGTTATTATTTGTTTGTTGTTGTCTGTGTTGCTAGCTTACAAATCGCCATTTATCGTATTTTTTAATCATTGTTTAAATACAGCTGCAGTTGCAAAAAATATTACTTCCCTTTTAATTTATGTTAATGATTTGAACCTGCGGAACGCAAAGTGAGTTAATACAAATTAGACACTGAAATCATACTGTCAGCCTGAGCTTGTCGAAGGCGGGTTGACATTGCACCGGTTTCGACAAGCTCAACCTGACATTTTTTTAATCTGATAGATTCAATGTCTAATTGGTATAATATTTTAAAGTTTGATTGATTTATTTTCTCTCTGAATATACTAATCATTTAATCCTTTTCCATTCAGAATTTGCGGCATACATTTCTCAATCCTCGACTCACGGGTTTTGGATTGTTTGGGTGCGGAAAAATGCAGCAGGTACCCTCTTTGGCGCCCCGGCGTTAATGCATAAAAAGCAGTTTTCAGGGCAGCGTTTTTATTTAATTTATTTTTAAATTCTTGCGGCATTGAAAACTCAGCCGTCTTCTTAAGCGGCACTTTTAAACCTGCTTTTTCCACTTCAATGGCTTCAAAAATATAAGCTTTCAAAATAGTTTTCAGCTTAACTATTTCCTTTACATTGGTGAAACGGATCTGGCGGGCTGCCTGCACATTCTTCGTTTGTTGTATCAGTATGCCGCTGGCATCATTTAAAAGCGCTCCTTTAAAAAATAACACCGCACAGTATTCTTTAAACACATGTATCAAAACGATATTGCTTTTATCAAACGAATAGCAAGGGCAGCCCCACTTCAATTCTTCGGTAAGCCCACAGCTAAGAACAATCTTTCTCAATTGCTCCAGTTCTTTCTGCCAACTGGCTTTACTAAAATAAAAATCAACTTTAGAATTCATGCTATTTAGTTATTGATAGTTTTACTAGATCTTCAACAGTAAGTTAACTCATTTAAAAAAGTATTTTATTTTTTATTTAGTGGTACAGTTATCATTTCCTTCAGCACTTTTATATCTATATCCTCCAGCTTATTTATGTAGAGGCAACCAACACCAGCCTTATACTTGCCCAGCTTTTTTAGAGCAGCTGCATGTTCCATAATACCAACGCTGATATATATTGACAGATTGGTTTTACGGGGAGCAAATCCTATACGCAGCCAATCAACTTCTCTGCCAGTAGTGGGGCTTTTATATCTTTTAATACCAAAACCTATTATCGAGTTGCTCCATAATATGGGCAGTTCCCCGGTTGCTTTTGTCATCATTTCTAAAAGCACAAAACTGTCTTTGCGTTTTTGTTCATTTGGAAGACTATTGATAAAATCTTCTGCGCTTGCAGTGGTTGGTTTTGTTTTTATTACAGCCAGCTTTGATTTTTTTTCTGCCATTTGAAATTATTATTTGTTTGCTATTGATTTAAAATCTACATCAATTTCAGCCAATCTTTCGCAAATACCAAAATTATCCTGCTTTTGTAAAATCTTTGTTGATGCAAAACTAATAACAACAGCCTGTAAAACTTATACCCTTACACAGCCACGAAATGCCCTGGCAGCATAGTAAGATTCTGCTCCGTTGTGGTACACAAAAATATTACCGTAGCGGTAATCACAAAAAAGGGCACCACCAAGTTTTCTGACAGCATCAGGTGTTTTTATCCAGCTTGATGTTTTTGTATCTAAATTTTCTCCTGCCTTTTGAAGGGATTGCAAATAGCGGTATTGTTCTTCTGTTAAAAGCTCAATGCCCATACCGGCTGCCATTTCCACAGCACTGTTTTTAGGTTTATATTCTTTTCTTTTCTCCAGTGCTTCATCGTCGTAACAAACGCTTCTGCGGCCCTTAGGGCTTTCTGCAGCACAATCATAAAAAATATATTCGCCGGTCTTTTTATCATAGTCAGCAACATCCGGTTCACCGCCACTGTCTTCCATTTCATTCAGCGACCAAAGTTTTTCGGCAGTCAATTCCAGTCTTGCATGTACTTTCGCCCATTCAATACCTTTATGCCGGTTCATGTTTTTTTCAAAACGTGCTTTTAATGTGTGTAATAGTTCTTTACGCTGTTGGGGCAATAACTTATTTTTATTTCCCATATGCAATATTATTTTAGTTTACTTACAATTACTATTTTACCTTAAAGCCCTGCCTTGGTTCGTGTCTCACGAACCATTCGCTAAAGTCTTCGCTATTATCTCCGCTTAGTTTTTTGGGTGTAGGATTTTA
>NZ_JANPCM010000215.1:0-6037 GCF_031430955.1 Ferruginibacter sp. | reverse complement strand
TCTTCTGTTTTTTCAATTTCAAATGATCTTCAATTTTGGAAAAGTTTTTTGGATAGTACAATTGAAAAATCTTACAGAGAAGATAACAAGCGAAAATATTTTGAGTCGATATTCTCTGTTTATGATTTATCTCATAATTCTCAGTCTGGGCTTCTGAAAACTTATAGAGAAGTATTTGAGGTCTCTAACTTAAACTTAGATAGTTATAGGAAAAGTTTTTTTTCTTGGATCATGAATTTAGCTATTGTAAAAATATACAATTCTTGTGAGTTACTTTTATTACGCACAATTCAACTTGAATATTATCCAGTATTAGGCAATCCTTTAGAAAGTAAAAAGTATGGAGATAAAGTTAATAATGAAGTTAAACGGTTTTTAGTAACTGCAGATAGTAGGAATAACAGACATTTGGTTGAATTTTTAAAACAGAAGTCTCGCTTATTTGAAGAATTTTCACGCCAGGAAACAAGGCTTTTATCAAATACCAACTGGGTTCAATTTTTTGAATTCATTTCTATTCTACGGCATGTTATAGTTCATCAAGGTGCAATTGTTGATAATGATGCTTTCAATCTAATTAAATCTGTATCTAAGAGGACATTTGAAGATTTCTTTGATTTACAAGAAGATAAAAATGGATACAATATTTTAGAACCAAAGAATGGGGATTACTTTTTGAACTTTGTAAATCTTATAAATGACTTTTCTCTTAATACAGCTAAGTTCGTACTTGGTAAACAAGATTTGGCTTTTTTAGATATGCATTAGCCAAGTGAATTTAAAGCACTAGAAAAAATAAATAAGAAATGTAAAACATAAAACACATTCTAACCCAAATAGAACAAAAGAAAAACATCAAAATACTCTACGCCTGCGAAACAGGCAGCAGGGCATGGAGTTTTCCTTCGCCGGATAGTGATTAATAAAAGCGGTATCCTATTTTGGTGCTTGATTATTCAATTCCTGGAAAGCCCGGATAAAAGAGTTCTTCAATTTATTGTCTTTGTGCAGCAGCAATGCACTGTAATATTCTGCACCGTAGGCATTCAGGTAACCAGTTACCTGAATAAAGTCGCTTTCGTTTGGTGAATCAAACCAAGTGGTAAATTTTCTAAAGCGTACTGCATGCCGCTCATCTGTATTATCACAAACATAAACTACAGCATTAATTTTTGAAGAAAGAAATTCCTTAATAAGGGAGACGATGGTTAAAGCCAGCCGTTTATCAGTTCCTTTTTGGTTTTCGATATCATTTTTATTGAGTAACTCGATATTGAAGGCAAAAACTTTAGACGCAATTGAAGGATAATCCTTAAAGAAGTAATCAAACAAAGCAAAGAAGCAAACGTATTCAATATCCTTGTCTGTGATTATATAATGATAACCTGGTTTTAGCAGCGTGGTTTTATACGGTTGCAAACTTGTAGCCATATTTATCTTTAAGTTCCTGAAAGGTTACACCGCTCTGGATAGCATCACGGATAAATTTCTGATCGGCTATAACTTGCTGAAAGATTTCAACATTAGTCTTAGGCTTAGCCGGTGGCCTGCGGTTAGAACGCACAGTTTTTTTTGCTTTAACGATAGCTGAAGACATAAAATTTATTTATTGCAATTTACAGTTTTATAACGAAAAAAGTACTTATCGTTCCGTGTTATAAATATTATAGGTAATGGAGGATATCGGTATTTTAAGGAATAACCCCGTATTTATTTGAAGCGAATAAATAATTCATATCAGCTAAAATGTAAGAAATGCAAAACATAAAACACATACTAACCCAAATAGACCAAAAGAAAAACATCAAAATACTCTATGCCTGCGAAACAGGCAGCAGGGCATGGGGTTGTCCTTCGCCGGATAGCGATTTTGAATTTCATTAATTGGTTAAAAACAGAAGCTTGTTATGGAGAATAAAGAATTGCATCCTGAGCTGCAATTAAATTTTAGCCCAAAATATAATAAGATAGACAGAACACCTTCAGCAAAGCAATGCAGATTTTGTCATCATGACTGGCATTAATCTACGCTTCAATAAAAGCTCAATAAAGATATGCCGTACAAGAGTGCGACGCAACGATGATGCCATAAAAAACAAAAGCCGGTATCAAAAAAAATTAAACCTTTCTTTTAAAACTATCATTAACTAAATACACCCCGGCAATAGTGACAGCGCCGCCAACAGCTACATAAATATTTAATTTTTCGTGAAAAATTATTACGCCCAATAATACCGCTACTATAGGATTTGTATAAGCGTATAATGATGCCAGCGATGTAGGTAAACGCTGCAAACTATAAATAAATGCAATAAAAGTTAATACCGACCCAATAACTACCAAATATAAAATGGCCCACCATGCATTGGCCGGAATTGCAGCGATGCTAACCGTGTTGCCGGTTGAATAAGATACCGTATATAAAGCCACACTGCTGATAAGCATTTGTAAACCCAAACTAAAATAAGGATTAAAATTAACTGCATGTTTTTTTGTGTACACTGTGCCGAATGCCCACGAAATGGTTGCAATTACAGAAAGCACAATACCAAAACTAAAATCAGGTTTTAAAAAATCTTTCAGGTGGTCATAAAAAATAATGCAAACGCCACCAAAGCCCATCACCATTCCCAGCAATGCTTTCTGCGGAAGCCTGCTTCCACCAAACAAAGTAATAATTACAATCCATAAAGGAAATATTGCACCAATGATAGCACCTAATCCGCTGGAAATATATTGCACACCCCAGGTGCTTAATCCATTGCTGAGCATAAAATTTAAAAAACTCAATACAAAAATTACTCCCCATTGTTTTCCTTTGGGCCATGGATGTTTGGTGATAATAAAATATAAAAGATAAACACTGCCGCCTAACATTTGCCTGATGGCACAAAGTTGTATGGCAGGCATATTACTTACACCAACCTTAGAGGCGATCCATGTAGTACCCCAAAAAAAACATACCCAAGCTAAGGCAAGTAACGCTTTTTGTCTGGATGTTTTTGATGAGAGCATTTTATTTTAATCAAATTATAAAAGATGCCTGGCAGGAATTAAAGAAGTTGGTGTTGCTTTTAAATATACCGCCTTCGGCATCCGCCAACTGGCGGAAACACTCGTTCAACATTACTGTTTAATGTTTAAAATGCCGCAGCCCTGTAATTACCATGGCCAAATTATTTTGTTTACAATATTCTATGGAATCATTATCCCGTATAGAACCACCAGGCTGAATAAATGAAGTGATGCCTGCTGCATGTGCAATTTTTACACAATCATCAAAAGGGAAAAATGCATCGCTTGCCAATGCAGCACCATTCAAATCAAAATTAAATTGCTTTGCTTTTTCTATTGACTGGCGCAACGAATCAATACGTGATGTTTGTCCGCATCCTTTACCGATCATTTGTTTATTTTTTACTAAAGCAATAGCATTACTTTTTAAATGTTTGCCAATAATATTTGCAAAACTTAAATCTTCTTTTTCTGAAGCAGAGCTTTCTCTACCACCGGCCTCTTTCCATTCTGTGTAATTGCCTGCATCATTTTGTTGTGTAAGAATCCCATTTAAAACAGATTTATACTGATGAGAGAGTAAGGAATTTTTAGTGGTTAATTGTAAGAGGATCCTGTTCTTTTTAGTTTTTAAAATATCCAACGCATCGCCATCATAAGCAGGTGCAATTAATACTTCAAAAAATATTTCATTGATGGCAACAGCTGTCGCTTTATCAATAGTGCCATTACAAACTAATACACCACCAAATGCACTTTCAGGATCTCCGGCTAAAGCTGCATCCCAGCTTTCTTTTACTGTTTCTCTTTGTGCTATACCGCAAACATTAGTATGTTTAATAATTGCAAAAACAACCTCCCCTAAATCCCCTCCCCAAGAGCGGACTTCCGGACCCTGTGAATTTGAAGCGGTTTTAAATTCATTGATAAGCTGTATTGCTGCATCAACATCTACAAGATTATTATACGATAATTCTTTGCCATGCAGTTTATCAAAAACTTCATCCTGATTACCATAAAAAATTCCCTGTTGATGAGGATTTTCGCCATAACGTAAAACAGATTTTGCTTTATTAAATGGATTGATGAAATCAGTTTTATTAAAATAATTGGAAATAGCCAGATCGTAACCGGTGCAAACATCAAAGGCTTTTATGGCAAACATGCGGCGCTGCTCTAAAGTAGTTTCGCCTTTTTGTTCTTTTAAAATTTCTTCCAGTAAATGATAATCTTTTTTCGCTGCCACTACCACTACGTCTTTATGATTTTTTGCTGCGCCACGTATCATACTCGGCCCGCCAATATCAATTTTTTCAATAATTAAATTTTCATCGGTAGTGCTGGCAACCGTTTCTTCAAAAGGATACAGATCCACAATTACCAAATCAATTTCAGGAATATTATATTGTTTCATTTCGGCTACATGCTGTGCATCATCACGCTTGCCCAAAATACCGCCGAATACTGAAGGATGTAATGTTTTTACACGGCCCCCTAAAATAGAAGGATAGCTGGTTAATGATTCAACTGCTACGCAGGGTATTTTTAAATCTTCAATAAATTTTTGTGTACCCCCAGTGCTGTAAATGGTTGCACCAAGTGCATGCAGCTGGTTAATAATGTTCTCCAATCCATCTTTATAAAAAACGGAAATTAATGCCGACTGAATTTTTTTTTGCATGTTGTAAGGGGGTTATAAATCCAAAATAAACGCTCCTTTTTCGGGAACTGAATGGAGTTGCAAATGTAATTGTTCGCAATCTTTTTTCCATGTTTCAATTTTCCACAAACTGTTAGAAGCGTCCACCACATACTGGTTGCAATTGAAAACCGCCGCCAGTTGCGGAATGTAGAGCTTTGGATTTTTAGATATAATGATGATATCAACATTAATTTTTTGTTGTACGGTTTCAAAAGCAAGTGGTTTATCAATAACTAAAATCTTTTTATTTACAAATTGATAAAATGGATGGTATTGCCAACAATTGTTTACAGTATCTGTTTTATTGTTTAATTGCAAAGCAATTCTGCCGGGTTTAAGATGAAAATTTTGCAGCATCCCCTCCTGGAGCAAAACACTGTCGCCAATAAATTTATAATTGTTGGCATTTACCAAATCAATAGCCTGGTGCTGCGGCACATTATATACAATTATCTTTTTTTGATTTTTAATTTGCCATTTACCATAAGCATGTACCATAGTAAATGCAAAAAGCGCCAGTAAGGAAAAGCGCAGCAGGTTTTTATTTTTATTAATCAGCCAGGCACTTAAAGCAATTACAACGGCATACAGTAACCAGGTTGATAAAATATTGGCAGGAATTTTATCCCACACGGCAAAAGAAAAATTATTGGCCCATAAAATAATTTTATTCATCACCCAAACTAAACCGCCGGTTATTTTACCTGCATATTCTCCCACAAAAGGTATCCATGAAAAAGCTACTAAAAATATTTCGGCATATAAAATAATACTTGAAAGAGGTACTGCAATAATATTAGTTATTAAAAATAAATTAGGAAACTGGTGAAAATAATAAATACAAATAGGGAAAGTAAGTATTTGTGCTGCCAGCGAAATGGCCATCAGTTTCCAAATTTTATCCACCCATTTATTTTTTATATAGAAAAGATTGTACACTGATTTTTGAAAAACAATAATGCCCACTACTGCTAAATATGATAATTGAAATCCTACATCCCACAAAAAATATGGATTAAAACAAAGCATTACAAATGCAGATGCTGCCAGCGAATTATAAATAGAAGATTTTTTTGTAAGATTATTCCCGATAGTAATAAATGTAAACATTACTGCAGAACGCAGCACCGAAGCCGATGCGCCGGTTAGTAAAGAAAATAACCACAGGCAGCTTAATATTAAAACTACCTGCAAAATCTTTGATTTATTAATAAAGGGTATTCTTGCAAATAACCATACCAGCATAATATAAATTAATCCTAAATGCATCCCTGATATGGCAATGATATGCACCACACCGGTATTGCTGTAAGCCTGCAC
>NZ_JANPCM010000214.1:0-12300 GCF_031430955.1 Ferruginibacter sp. | reverse complement strand
CGTTAGGTGTGCTGCAATTTTTAATAATTTATTTTGCCAGCCTCATCGGCGGCAACCTGTTAAGTTTATTCATCAATAAAAATCATGGCGATTACAGTGCAGTGGGTGCTTCGGGTGCAGTATGCGGAATTATTTTTGCTTCTATTGCAGTATTTCCCGGCATGGGTATTGGATTTTTTGGATTACCATTTTCCATTCCGGGCTGGCTGTATGGCATTGTATATACAGCGTTTTCTATTTACGGCATTAAAAGTAAAAAAAATAATATTGGCCACGAAGCACATTTAGGCGGCGCATTAATTGGTATGGCTGTTGCGCTGTTAATGAATCCATCTGCCTTTATACAAAACTATGTTACCATTTTAATTATTGCTGTGCCTTCCGTTGCGTTTATTTATTTAATTATCACCAGGCCGCAAATTTTGCTGGTAGATAATTTTTATTTTAAAGCACATAACGATCATTACTCCATTGATCATAAATACAACCAGCAAAAAAATATGCAGCAGCAGAACATAGATAAAATTCTTGATAAAATAAGTAAAGCCGGTATAAACAGTTTGAGCAAAAAAGAAAAAGAAATGCTTAAAGAATATTCGAAAAAGAATTAAAATTTATTTTTAGCTTCCATGCACATCACCACCGGCACCATATTAAAAAGCACCCCATCAACAAATGATGCCAACTTTGAGCAGGCCATTATTTTTATTGCAGAGCATAACGAAAAAGGCGCCATGGGATTTGTAATAAATAAAAAATTTGCAAAGGCACTTAATGAGCTGGAAGAATTTAAACAATGTATTGCTTTTCCATTATATGAAGGTGGCCCAATAGACCAAGAGCATCTTTACTTTATACACCGCCGGCCGGATGTAATTGAAGGCGGCACACTAATCGCCAACTCCATTTACCTCGGCGGCAATTTTAAACAGGCGGTTACAAATCTTAATAATAAAACTATAGATGTAAACGATATAAAAATATTTATAGGTTATTGCGGTTGGGATTGTAATCAGCTGGAAGAAGAAGTGGCAGAAGGCAGTTGGATAATAGCTGATGCTGCAGAGCTAAATATTTTTAATACCAATTAAACATTGAATCTCTCCGATTAAAAAACTGTCAGGTTGGTTTAACCGAAAAATTAAATAACGCATTGTACTGCTTATTCAATGGTTTGCACCAACAACTCCTACTCAAAAAATATCTCCTGCGCCACACGAAAAGTATTACAATGTGCATCCACAATAATTTTCACATCAACGCTGTAGCCACCACCCATTGCAACTGTGCAGGGAATTTGCTGCTGCTTTAAAATATTAAAAACAAAAGTATCTCTCTGTTTGCAGCCCTGCAGCGTAACGTTTAATTTTCCGTAGCGGTCGGTATTTAAAATATCTACGCCGGATAAAAAAAATGCAAAATCGGGTTGTACTGTTTTTAATAACTGAGGTAAAGTGTTTTTTAAAATATTTAGGTAATTGGTTTCATCTGTACCATCGGGCAAAGGAATATCTAAATCACTTTTTTCTTTATGAAAAGGATAGTTATGCCCGCCATGCATACTAAAAGTAAATACACGGTTGTCGTTTTCAAAAATTTTAGCGGTGCCGTTTCCCTGGTGTACATCCAAATCGATAATGATAATTTTTGCAGCCAGTTTATTATGCAGTAAATAATTTGCGGCCACGGCCATATCGTTCAGCATACAAAAGCCTTCGCCCCTGTTGGCAAAAGCATGATGGGTGCCGCCTGCAACGTTCATGGCCACGCCATATTGCAAAGCATAATGGCAGCAATCGATAGTGCCCTGTGTTATTATTAACTCCCGCTGTGTTAATGCCTGCGATTGCGGAAAACCAATGCGGCGCTGCTCCTGCGCTGATAAGGTTTGCTGCTGCAATTTATCCAGCCATTCTTTTTCATGCGTCAGCAAAATAATTTCGTTGGTACAAACAGCGGGTATAAAAATATTTTCGGTTGTTATGCTTCCTTCATGTAAAAGCTGACCGGGTATCAATTCGTACTTCAGCATCGGAAAGCGATGGCCTTCGGGTAGCGGATGTGTATAGATGGGATGGTAGGCAATTTTTAACATGAAGTAAATAAAATAAAAAATGTTACCTGCTAATAATAAGGCAACATGCAACACAACAACAACAACGATAATAAAATGTTTTGTGCTAAATATATTTTACGCAGTTGCGGCCACAATTGCTGCAGCAGCAGCTGCACTTGCGGCGGCGGCACCTGCGGCTTCGTTATTGGCATTCGACATACTAACAAAACTATAGCCCCAGCCTTTCAATTCGTTTTTCCAAATTAAGGAACCATCTTTTGTACTCAGGCAAACCAAGATGCCGGCAGAGCCAATAAAAAGTTTGTCACCTTCAACAGTAATTTGCCCGTAGGTAAGTGTCATCTTGCTGGTGAGGTATTCCTTTAATTTTACTTCCCATACAATAGCACCGTCTTTTTTATTAATGGCGGCTACCCTGCCGTTTGATAAAACAAATAAATAGTCTTTCTGTTTCATGTTTTATGTTTTGCTATAAAAATATACAATAAAACGATTGACAGCATTTTTCAAAATAAATATTGCAGTACAACGATGGAAAGGGGATAAACTGCACATTACCCAGAAATAATTTTTTAAACTAACATCACATTTCCATATTACTTACATTTGCTGCTTAAAAATAATTATATGAAAAAAATAGCACTATTAGTAACTGCTGCTGTTGCATTAACTTTTGCCAATGCACAGCAATTAACTACACCGCAACCTTCGCCAACGCAAGTGGTAAAGCAAAATTTTGGTGTAGGTTTTATTGAATTAAATTACAGCCGTCCTGCAAAAAAAGACAGGAAAATTATGGGTGACCTTGTACCTTTTGGAAAAGTATGGCGTACAGGTGCCAACGCTGCCACCACACTTACTTTTAGCGAAGATGTAACCATTGGCGGAAAAGAAATTAAAGCGGGCAAATATGGTATGCTTACTATACCTGATGCAAAAAAATGGACCATCATTATTTCTAAAGATGTAAACGTAAGCCAGCCTGCAGATTACAAACCCGAAAATGATGTGGTACGTGTGGAAGCAGATGTAGTTGCTACGCCATTTACTGTAGAAAACTTTACTATTGCTTTTGCCAACATTACCGGCAGCAGTTGCAATGTGGAATTAATGTGGGAGAATACCTACCTGCAATTTCCTGTAACTACCGGCACCGATAAAAAAGTAATGGGCCAGATTGATAATTTAATGAACAAGGATAACAAACCTTATTTTAATGCTGCAGCTTATTACTATGATAATGGTAAGGATTTAAACCAGGCTTTAGGATGGGTAAACAAAGCTTTAGAAACTAACAAAGAAGCTTTTTGGATGTACATGTTAAAGGCTCGTATCCTTAAAAAAACTGGTGATAAAGCAGGCAGTAAAGCTGCGGCAATGATGACCAAAGATTTAGCTACCAAAGCTAAAAACGATGACTATGTAAAAATGGCTACTGAATTAATGGCTACTTTATAATTTACAAAAATTATTTTTTTCTGCTTCACCACATCTTTTGCTGTAATTTATTTTTACAGCAGGATGAGGTGAAGCAGATTTGTTTTTAAAGCAGTTATTTCTTCCCTTAAAATTTCCACCATCTAATCCATAACTTTACCAACTCACATCCATCATCCATCATACATCATACATCCTGCTCTTGGCTTAATACTTGCTGCAATCAATATTCAATCATGAATACTTACGATCAACAAGCACAAAAAGAATTAACTGCCTGGCAAAAGAAAATGCTGAGCAAACCTTCGCTGTTAAATAATCTGTCTAAAAAAATTCAGACCAAAATAAATACCTGGATACCCGAAAAAATACACAAGGCCATAACCGTGGCCATTAAACAAATGATACGGGGCGTTTTATTTGGTGCTGCACATACCACTGCCCAATCTTTATTAACGGGCAACCTGCAGCAGCGTGAAGAGGCCGTACAGAAAAAAATAGACTGGTACAGAAATACCGCAGCAGTGGAAGGCGGCATAACCGGTGCCGGTGGCATTTTACTGGGTCTTGCCGATTTTCCTATTTTAATTGGATTGAAAATAAAGTTGTTGTTTGATATTGCTGCCATTTATGGTTTTGATGTAAACGATTATAAAGAGCGGGTGTACCTGCTGCATATTTTTGAACTGTCTTTTTCCAGCGATGCACACCGAAAAAATATTTATATAAAAATGATTGACTGGGAAGAAAAGAGAAAAAATTTACCGGAAGATATTAACCAGTTTGACTGGAGAAATTTTCAACAGGAATACCGGGATTATATTGACCTTGCAAAAATGGCGCAGCTGGTTCCTGTAATTGGTGCACCGGTTGGTGTGCTGGTAAATTACCGCTTAATAAAAAAACTGGGTATTACTGCAATGAATGCTTACCGCATGAGAATACTTTAATTAATGTTAGTGAAACACAAACATTGGCTCTGGTAATAAAAATTACCAATCACATTGAATCTTTTCTCTTAAAAGCTGTCAGGTTGAGGTACTCATAAAAAAAAAATTAAGCTCTTTGCAAATGGCCGTGAGACTTTTTTCTCAGCTTCGCTGCGAAAGAAGGTTAGCCACGAAGGCGCAAAGGCACGAAGCAGAAAAAATGCTACGCATTTTTCTTTGTGCCTTCGGGCCTTTGTGGCTAAAATAATTTTTTGCAAAAAATTGTTTATCAATCTTTAAAAATACCTGTGATTAGTAGTTTGTCGAAACCGGGTTTAACGAAGTACATCGGCTTCGACAATCCTGATTGCAATTGGGACTGACACTCCGATAGAATCGTATTTTTTTATTTGCAAAGAAAAAAACAATATAAAGCTTTTGCATTTTACGCAAGAGAAAGATAAGTGAACCAGAAATCGTTTATTAAAACAGTCCAAACAACTTACTGTCTATACTGGTAATAATTTGCCCGAGGTGTTCTTCATTTTCGGCAAATTTATTTTTATCGGCATCAATAATTAATAACGGGCCTTCTTTATAATTATCAATAAAATTATTGTAGAATTCATTTAATTTTTTAAGATAATCCAGGCGGATATTTTCTTCGTACTCCCTGCCCCGCTTTTGTATTTGCGCCACTAAAGTTGGTACCGATGCTTTTAAATAAATAAGCAGATCGGGTGGTTGCACCATCGTTTTAAGTGTTTCGAAAAATTTGTAGTAATTATCAAAATCACGTTTGCCCATCAGGCCCATATCATGCAGGTTGGGTGCAAAAATATTAGCATCTTCATAAATCGTTCTATCCTGTATAACGGTTTCGGTGCCACGTTGTATTTCCAAAAGCTGGTTAAGGCGGCTGTTTAAAAAATATATCTGCAGGTTAAAACTCCACCTCGGCATGTCTTCGTAAAAATCGTTCAGGTAAGGGTTATGGTCCACATCTTCAAATTGCGGAATCCATTTGTAATGCTTGCTCAGCATTTCGGTTAATGTAGTTTTACCAGCACCAATATTTCCGGCTACTGCAATATGTTTTGGTTTTTTAGTTTTAGCCATGCCCCAATTCCGCCACGGCGGAGAATTTTAGTTTACAAATTTTTTTATTCCTCTTTCTTTTTCCAACAGTTGAAAGTAAGCAAACTTAACAATATCACAAATATAAAAATAGTTTTACCCCCCTTTGGGGATAGGGGCATCAGAAATATTTTAATCCCATCGCTTCTCTAACCAGTTGCATCGTTTCGCCGGCGCTTTTATTAGCTTTTGCTGCTCCCTGCTCCATTACCTGCTGTAAATATTTTTTATCGGGTAAAATGGTGTTTATTTTTTCCCTGATGGGTGCAATAAAATGCACCATATCTTCTCCTAATTGCTTTTTTAAATCGCCGTACCGTATGGTGCAATTGTTGAAGTCGCTTTCGTATTTAGCAATAACATCTGCGGCACAAACCAATTTCATCAACCCAAAAATATTTTCAATATAATCGGGTTTACTCGAATTCATTTCAGCAGGTCCGTTATCCGTTTTTGCTTTCATCACTTTTTTTCTTATTACATCATCTTCATCTGCCAAATATAAAGTGGCCATTTGGTTTTCGCTCTTGCTCATTTTACCGCTGCCATCTAAACTCGGCACTTTTACAAGGTCTTCATTATTATTATAAGCAACTGGCTCAGGAAAAGTTTCGTCATAACGGTGATTAAAACGGTGGGCAAAAGTTCGGGCCATTTCTAAATGCTGCTCCTGATCTTTTCCTACAGGAACATATTTGGCACGGTGCAAAAGAATATCTGCAGTTTGCAGCACCGGGTAAGTAAGCAAACCGGCATTTACATTTTCAGGATTTAATCTCACCTTATCTTTAAAAGTGGCAGTTTTTTCCAGCTCGCCTTTATACGCCAGCATATTCAAATACAAATACAATTCAGCGGTTTCGTGTACATGGCTCTGGCAATACAGCGCCACTTTATCCGGATCTAATCCGCAGGCAATATTTTCGGCTAAAACCCTTTCTACATTTTCTCTAAGTTCTTTTGTATCGGGGTGTGTAGTTAACGAATGCAGATCGGCCACCATAAAATAACAGTTAAACTGCTCCTGCATTTTTACATAATTGCGGATGGCCCCAAAGTAATTGCCCAAATGCAAAAAACCGGTGGGCCGGATGCCACTCATTACAATTTGTTTTGTTGCTGCCATAATTGGCGAAGATAATAAAAGCCAACAGGCAATTGACCATATGCAATAAAATAATTAAATGCCGCTCAAATAAAATCGCAAATGAGCAAATACAAAACTGAACTATATTTGTTTTATGGAAGTAAATGATGCATTGGTGGATAAATTGGCCAACCTGGCAAGGCTGCAGTTTAACGATACTGAAAAAGAAAGTATTAAAAACGACCTGCAGCGCATGATTAAATTTGTAGAAAAATTAAATGAATTGGATACTACCGGTGTAGAGCCTTTACTGCACATGAGTGAGCAGGTAAATATTTTAAGAGATGATGAAGTAAAAGGAAGCATCAGCCGGGCAGAAGGATTGCAAAATGCGCCGGTGCATGATGAGGAATTTTTTAAAGTACCGAAAGTAATAAAGAAATAAGTTTAGAATATTGGGTTTAGACGTTTAGGGTTTAGAAGTTTAGAAAACTGTCAACCTAAACACCTCTAAACCCCTAAACATCTAAACCCTAAACAAAAAAATATGCAGGGAATTATTCATTTAGAAAACATACGCAAAAGTTATTATCTCGGTAAGCAGGAACTGCAGGTACTTAAGGGAATTAGTATTGATGTATTTAAAAATGAGTACGTGGCATTAATGGGCCCCAGCGGCAGTGGCAAATCTACCTTAATGAATATTTTGGGTTGCCTGGATAGCCCGAGTGGTGGCAAATACATTTTAAATGGTAAAGATGTAAGCCGCATGCCCGATAACGATTTGGCAGAAGTACGCAACCAGGAAATTGGATTTGTGTTTCAGCAATTTAATTTATTACCAAGGTTAACGGCATTGGAAAATGTGGCATTGCCATTAGTGTACAGCGGCATCAGCAAAAAAGAAAGAACAGAAAGAGCGATGGAAGTAATGGTAAAAGTAAAATTAGACGACCGCAGCCATCATAAACCAAACGAACTGAGTGGTGGCCAATGCCAACGTGTTGCAATTGCCCGTGCATTGATCAATAATCCTTCTATAATTTTAGCTGATGAGCCTACCGGTAATTTAGACAGTAAAACCAGTTACGAAATAATGGATATTTTAGGTAAGATACATACCGAAGGCAACACCGTAATTTTAGTAACACACGAAGAAGATATTTCGATGTTTGCCCACAGGGTAATACGGTTAAGAGATGGCATCATTGAAACTGATAAACAAAATGCAAGCCCGGCAACTATTGCTCAACCGGTGTAAAGCTCCCCTCCCGCCGCAGCGGAGAACTAAACAGTATTATTTTTGTTACATTATTTATTTACTTTCAATTTTGAAAAATTATTTATAAAATATAAATTCTCCTCTGGAGAATAGCAGTATGGCATTTAAAATTTATACAAAAACAGGCGACCTTGGTAAAACAAGTTTAATTGGCGGAACAAAAGTTGCTAAAAGTCATATTCGTATTGAAAGTTATGGTACGGTAGATGAATTAAACAGTTATGTGGGATTAGTGAGCGACAATATAAATGATGAGCACACAAAAATTATTTTAAAAGAAATACAGGACAGGCTTTTTACCATCGGCTCCTCTTTAGCCTGCGACCCCGATAAAGAACCGCTGATGAAAATACCCGATTTAAAAGAAGAAGATATTGTGCTGCTGGAAAAAGAAATTGATTTTATGAACGAAACATTACCGGCAATGAAATCTTTTATTTTGCCCGGCGGGCATGTGGCTGTATCTACGGCTCATGTTGCCCGTTGTGTTTGCCGCCGTGCCGAAAGATTGTGTGTTAACATGCAGCAGCACGAAATATTTGTTGAACCTCTTGTAATAAAATACCTTAACCGTTTAAGCGATTATCTTTTTGTATTAGCAAGATTTATCGGGCATTTATTAGGTGTTACAGAAATTGCGTGGAAGCCCAGGATTAAGAACCCCTAAATCCCTGCCGAAATTAATCGTATTGGCGTCAAGTTAGGAAGCCTCATAGAGGCGATATATCAGTAGCAATTAGGTAGCTATTGTTTGCAAAGCCCCATAGGGGCGGTATATTGAAGCAAAGGTGTTGCGAAAAAAAACATGCCGCCCCGATGGGGCTTACCAGAAATAAAAAATGAAATTATTTCTACTGATATTTCGCCCCAAATGGGGCTTTGGCAAAAGGTTTTATTAAATGCCGGATAAAATTAATTTAATACTAAGGCAAAATAATCTGGATAAATTATCCGAGACTTTGAATCCTTCATCAACATTCAACTTTTAGCCTTCAACTTTCAACCTTTATTTCACTGCCTCAGTTATAACTTTCCCCACGCAACCATTAGGCATTTGTATCTGCAGCATTGCAGCAATTGTTGGTGCAATGTCGGTCATATATATTTCCCGGTTGGTTTTGCCGGGCTTTACGCCCCAGCCAAAAAATACACAGGGTATATGTGCATCGTAAGGGTTCCATAATCCATGTGTAGTACCTTTATTCCATCCATCAAAATAACCGGGCTTAAAAGTAAATTGTATATCGCCGCTGCGTTTTACATTATAGCCGTTAGTAATCATTTGTTTTTGCGGCTCCGGCAAGGCAGCTTCCTGTATTTTATCCAGCTCAAAAGCATTAATAATAAAATCTTTTTCTTTTAAAGCATCAATTACAAAATGTATCACCTCGTTTACATTTTTTTCTTTATCAATAATATTTTTTTTGTTTAAATACACCTGGTAATTCATTACCGTTTTTATGGCGCTTTTAACGGCAAATTTTTCTTCAATACGTTTATTTAATTCGTTAACAATATCGCCATCTTCAAAAGTACCACCGGGTATTTTATGTTCTTTTAAAAAAGCAGGTATGTGTGCCACACCATGGTCGGCAGATAAAAATAACAGGTAGTTTCCCTTACCCATTTTTGTATCTAAATAAATTAAAAAGTTTTCGATGTCTTTATCCAAACGCAAATACGTGTCTTCCATTTCTATACTGTTGGGGCCAAAAGCATGGCCAATATAATCGGTAGAAGAAATGCTCACTGCTAAAAAATCTGTGACAGTATTTTTTCCCAACCTTTCACTTTCTATTGCAGCTTTTGCAAAATCTAAAGTGTAGGTATTGGCAAAAGGTGTAGTTCTAAAAGCTTCGTATTTATCATTGGCACCAATGGCAGAAAGTTTATGCGGAAACACTACCGTTTTTTCTCCCCTGATAGTATTTTCATAGACCTTATCATCAGCTGTACTTAAATCGTATTTGTTTAAGGGCAACAAAGTATTCCAGTCGGTAGCCATCCATTTGCCCGGCACATCTTTATCGTTATAGGCAGTAACCCATGTGGGTAATGCAGTCATGTAATGTGTACTCGTAATCCATTTACCGGCATCGTACCAGTACGCCGCATTGGCACTGTGGCCTGCAGGCAAAATTGCACCACGGTCTTTTAAAGCAATGCCAATCACTTTACTTTTAAAATTATTGCTCAGTCTTAATTCATCGGTAATGGTGGTAGTCCACATATTTGCAGGGCTCATCTTGCCTGCCCTTCCATTGTTGCCCACCGTATTTACAGTAGAATCATCGGTACAGTACACAAATTTCTCTGCAGTTTTATCGTACCAGTTATTACCGGCAATACCGTTTATTGCGGGTACGCTGCCGGTATAAATGCAGCTGTGCCCGGGTGCCGTGTAGGTGGGCATATAAGGTATCATTGTATTTTCTGCAGTAAAACCATCTTTCAATAATCTTTTAAAACCGCCGCTGCCATACAGGTTGCTGTAGCGGTATAAATAATCCCAGCGCATCTGGTCAATTACCAGGCCCACTACTAATTTGGGTTTATTATTTTGGGCAATACCACTTATCCAACCCATTAATAAAATCAAACTAAAAAAAAGCTTGCGTACCATGAAATATTTTTTTGTAAATATACAATGGGCACCCAATATTCTGCTTAACAAAAGCAAACGTTTACGTTTATTCATGTTATCATTATATGACCTTAAACATAACCGACATAGTTATTTTACCCCGTTTTGTACAAACATTTAATTACTGTATTTTTGCGCCACAAATAAAACAATATAATGGCAGACATTTTTGAAAGACTACTGAACAACTACGGCCCTATTGGTCAGCACAGGGAAAGAGCACACGGATACTTTGCCTTCCCTAAATTAGAAGGAGAAATTGGAAGCCGGATGCAGTTTAGAGGTAAAGATGTAATTGTATGGAGCCTTAATAATTATTTAGGCCTGGCCAACCACCCCGAAGTGCGTAAGGCAGATGCCGAAGGTGCAGCCGATTACGGATTGGCCGCCCCCATGGGTGCAAGAATGATGAGTGGCAACAGCAATTTACACGAACAATTAGAAAGTGAACTGGCTGCTTTTGTAGAAAAAGAAGACGCCGCCTTATTAAATTTTGGCTACCAGGGCATGGTGAGTGTTATAGATGTGTTGTGCAGCCGCCACGATGTAATTGTATATGATGCCGAAAGCCATGCCTGTATTATTGATGGCCTGCGTTTGCATGCCGGGCACCGCTATGTTTTTAAACATAACGATCTGGCCGATTTAGAAAAACAATTGCAACGTTCTGCGGCTTTAATTGAAAAACAAGGCGCCGGTGGTATTTTATTAATTACCGAAGGGGTGTTTGGTATGGCCGGCGACCAGGGTAAACTAAAAGAAATTGCTGCCTTAAAAGATAAATACGATTTTCGTTTGTTGGTTGATGATGCCCATGGCTTTGGTACTTTAGGTGCAACCGGCGCAGGTGCAGGCGAAGAGCAGGGCATACAGGATAAAATTGATCTGTACTTTTCCACCTTTGCAAAATCAATGGCTTCCATTGGTGCGTTTATTGCCGGCGACAGAAAAATTGTAGATTATATCCGTTACAACATCCGCTCACAAATATTTGCAAAGAGTTTGCCCATGCCGTTAGTAGTGGGTAATTTAAAGCGGTTGGAATTATTGCGTAACCATCCCGAGCTTAAAGAAAAATTGTGGAGCAATGCCATGAAATTGCAAAAAGGTTTAACAGAAAGAGGTTTCGATATTGGTAAAACAGATTCGGTTGTAACACCTGTGTACATGAAAGGCGGCGTGGAAGAAGCTACTGCCATGGCCATGGACCTTAGAGAGAACTACAGCATTTTTGCTTCTATTGTGGTATATCCCGTAATACCAAAAGGGCATATTATTTACCGCCTTATCCCTTCGGCAGTACATACCGACGAAGACATTGAATTAACCTTAAATGCCTTTAGCGAAACCAAGAAAAAATTAGTTGCCGGCCAGTATAAATCCGAGCAAATACCCGACATGGCCGAATACAGCGGCAAACGTTTTGAATACATGAAGGTGAAGACGAAGAATAAATAATTTTTGTTTTGGTAAATATTTTTAAATCCTGCTTTTTAAAGAGTGGGATTTTTTTTTGACCAGAGTTTGGTAATGCTATTTTGTTTCGGTGGTATGGCCTAAGGCGAGACATTCTTCAGCCACATATCTTTATTGGGCTTTTATTTGCGTAACTGTGAATGCAAAAAACAAGAAAACCATTTTAATATACTTTCGTATTTTCAATTGTCGCTAAAAAACAATTTAAAAAAAGAAAGTTAATAACTTTCG
>NZ_JANPCM010000213.1:0-7669 GCF_031430955.1 Ferruginibacter sp. | reverse complement strand
ATGAAAGGGCGGATAGAAAAATGCCTTCAAAATCTAATTTTTATTCAGTCATAAAAGACAAGACAAAGGAAGACGTTAACTGCATCTTTCAAAAGCGGGGTTGGACAATCCGCAAATCTTCAATGACAGACTTTGAAATTCAAAATAGTTGGACAGAATTAGTTTTACAAAGCGACAAGGAAAGTTTACTGTTACACGGTCTTGTAGCATATCATCCTGACAATGTAAAAATCATTGGACAGCTTTTCGCCAGCTTGAATTGTGATTATAAATTCGAGTTTTACGACAACGACAAAATTGTGGAGCAGACTTAAAACGGCATGTAACATCAGGTTTTGTGCAATTGGCGCATGACGTTGAAGCAATCATAGGCAGTGTGTCTCATCCTAAAATAGGTTTACACAAAAGTTGTAAATTTAAATTACCTCTTACATCTACCCGCTACCTTTTCCCGTATATCTTTCTGTGAAAAAATTACTTTTAAATCTTTTTATTACTTTTTTATTAGTTAATGGTGCTGCAATTGCAAAAGCACAATTAATTGATAACAGCTCTACCTTTAGAAAAATCAACCACAACAGTTATTTTCGTTTTCATTACGATAACGATTACTTTACCAAGACAGATGAATATTATACCCAGGGCATTACATTGGATTATGTGCATCCTTCAATAAAAAAATTTTCGCTGGCAAAATTATTATGGAAGCCTTACAAAACTGCACCACAATATGGCGTTTCATTTAATTTATTTGGGTACACCCCTACCAGTATTTTAAGCGATAGTATTTTATATGGCGACAGGCCTTTTAACGCCAACATATCTTTAAAAACATTTTTAATCCAGGCAGATGAAGTGCATCAGCAGCAAATATCCACGGCATTCAGTATTGGAATAATGGGGCCTTATGCATTGGGTTATCAAATTCAGGATAATATTCACCGCTGGTTAAAAAATCCTTTGCCGCATGGCTGGCAGTACCAAACAAAAAACGACATCATTATTAATTATCAAATTAATTACGAAAAACAATTGGTGAGTGCCGGTAATAATTTTTTACTGAATGCAACAGCAGAAGGAAGGGCAGGCACATTGAACAATAAACTTAGTGGCGGTTTTAATTTTATGGCCGGCCGGTTTAATAAAAGATTTTTACCCGTTACCTATAAAAAAAGAAAAGCTGAATATTATTTTTACGCACAAAACCGGGTAAATTTTATTGGTTACGATGCCAGCATACAGGGTGGCTTATTTACACGTAAAAATCCGTATACCATTGCTGCCGGCGACGTTAATAGAATAACTTTTCAGGCCGATGCCGGTATTATTGTAAATTTTAAAAAAATGTATCTCTCCTATACACAGTCTATTCTTACAAAAGAATTCCGTACCAGTAAATACCACCGCTGGGGCGGCGTAAGTGTTGGTTTTGCATTGTAACATAGGGTTGCAAACCTTTTCAACAACTTTAAATGCACAGAATTAACCAGCAGTCAATTAACCAATTTACTATTTACCTTTGTCAAAAATAAAAGCATTGGAAATTAGTAACCGCAAGGCATATCACGAATATTTTTTTGAAACAACTTATATTGCCGGTCTTGTACTGGGCGGAACCGAAATAAAAAGTTTACGGGCAGGCAAAGCAAGTTTTAACGACAGCTACTGCATTTTTCATAATGGCGAACTTTTTGTAAAAAGCCTGCACATTTCCGAATATTCGTTTGGCACTTACACCAACCACGAGCCCATGCAGGAAAGAAAGCTGCTGCTAAACAAACGGGAGCTGCAAAAATTAGAAGGCAAAATAAAAGAGAAAGGCTATTCTATTATTCCCCTAAAAATATTTTTAACCGAAAAAGGGTTTTTTAAAATGGAGATCGGCCTGGGTAAAGGCAAAAAATTATACGACAAGAGGGAAAGCATTAAAGAAAGAGAAAACGACAGGGATATAAAGCGTAAATACGGCATATAAAAATTACTCCACAATATTTACAATCACAGCCCCGGGGGCTTATTTTTGCACCAAACTAAAACGACTGCATATGGATTTTCAATTTACAGAAGAACAGTTAATGATAAAACAGGCGGCAAAAGATTTTGCCATAAACGAATGCCTGCCCGGTGTAATTGAACGGGATGATCTGCAAAAATTTCCGAAAGAACAAATAGAAAAATTGGCCGACCTTGGTTTTATGGGCATGATGGTAAAACCAGAATACGGCGGCAGCGGCATGGATACCGTGAGCTATGTTTTGGCTATGGAGGAAATTAGTAAAGTAGATGCCAGCGTTAGTGTTTGCATGAGTGTAAACAACAGTCTGGTTTGTTATGGCCTGCAGGAATATGGCAACGAAGCACAGAAGAAAAAATATTTAACGCCGCTGGCGCAGGGAAAAAAAGATGGCGAATTGCATATTGGTGCATTTTTACTGAGCGAACCCGAGGCCGGCAGCGATGCCACATCGCAACAAACTACTGCCGAAGATAAAGGCGACTATTATTTATTGAATGGTACTAAAAACTGGATCACCAATGGCAATACCGCTTCGGTGTATTTGGTAATTGCACAAACCGATATCAGCAAAGGCAGTCGGGGTATTAACGCTTTTATAGTAGAAAAAAACTGGCCAGGCGTAACCGTTGGTGCCAAAGAAAATAAATTAGGCATAAGAGGAAGTGATACGCACAGCATTTTATTTAATGATGTAAAAGTGCCTAAAGAAAACCGCATTGGCGAAGATGGATTTGGTTTTAAATTCGCCATGAAAACTTTAGCTGGTGGAAGAATTGGAATTGCCTCGCAGGCATTGGGCATTGCAAGCGGCGCTTATGAAAGATCTTTAGCGTACAGTAAACAACGTAAAGCTTTTGGTAAAGAAATTATGCACCACCAGATCATTCAATTTAAACTGGCGGATATGGCTACTAAAATTGAATGTGCAAGGATGCTTTGTTTAAAAGCTGCCTGGGAAAAAGATGAACATTTAGATTATACTTTAAGCGGCAGCATGGCAAAAGTTTTTGCCAGCGAAACTGCAATGTGGACAGCGACTGAAGCTGTGCAAATTCACGGCGGCTATGGTTTTGTAAAAGAATACCATGTGGAGCGTATGATGAGGGATGCAAAAATTACACAGATATATGAAGGTACCAGTGAGGTGCAAAGGATTGTGATTAGCAGGAGTATATTGAAGTAGCCCAGCCCCTCCTATCCTCCCCAAGGGGGAGGGAAATGGAGAAGATAGTTGCGAAGATGTGCAGATGAATGAAATATCGTTTGCACATTTTTTATTTAACCTGTTGGTGTTATATTACACTAATTTTTTTTCAACAAAATTATTATGAGTATTATCCAAATTTCATACCTGAAAAAACAATACCATGGCCGCTATGTTTTAAAAGGGATTAACCTAAATATTGATGCAGGGCAAATAGTGGGATACATCGGACCCAATGGTGCCGGAAAAAGTACCACCATAAAAATATTGACTGGTATTATTGGAGATTTTGACGGCGATGTTTCAGTGCTGGGAATGGATGTAAGAAAAAATCCGATTGAGATAAAACAAAAAATTGGTTATATACCCGAGCAGGCGGCATTGTATGATGTGCTTACGCCAATGGAATATTTACGCTTTGCAGGAAAACTTTACCAAATGGATGATGCTGCCATAGAAAAAAAATCGACGGAGCTGTTGCGCCTTTTCGAATTAAGTGATAAAGCCAATACCCGTATGAACGGCTACAGCAAAGGCATGAAACAAAAAGTTTTATTGATAAGCGGACTAATACACAACCCCGAAATTATTTTTTTGGATGAACCTTTAAGCGGCCTTGATGCCAACGCAGTTATTTTAATTAAAGAGATACTGGCCCAATTAAAACAAAGCGGTAAAACAATTTTTTATTCTTCTCATATTATGGATGTGGTAGAAAAAATAAGCGACCGTATTATTATTATTGATAAAGGAGAAGTAATTGCAGATGGCAGTTTTGAAACATTAAAAAATAATGCCCACCAGGGTTCTTTAGAAAATATTTTTACTTCTTTAACCGGAGGAACGGAGCAACATCAAAATACTGCAGAGCAATTTATTGATATTTTAAAAAGTTAATGATGGACAAAATAATTTTAAGGTTTGTATTATTCTGTTCTAAAATTTTAGTTAAGCAAGGCGTAGATTTTGAACGCTTAAAAATAATTGCCGAAACAAAAGTACTGATGGACCGCCGCCGTGTGTATATGAACTGGAAACAAGGCCAGCAAAAAGAAAATAGCAACCCCCTTCTAATTACGCATATAATTCATGTATTTTTGGGGCTGTTTATTGGAGGTATTGTGTTTGCATTTGAATCATTGATTTTAAGCATGATCTTTATTCATGCTTATGTTTTATTTATGATGTGCATGACGATGATAACAGATTTTAGTTCTGTACTTTTAGATACAACCGACAATCAGATTATTTTACCCAAACCGGTTAACAGCAAAACATTATTTGTAGCAAGGCTTGTACATATACTGGTGTATCTTTTACAATTCACCATAGCACTGGCAGCATTTCCAATAATTTTTATTTTTATAAAATTAGGAATACTAACTGGCTTTGCAAGTATAGTAACCATATTATTAACGGTGGCATTTGCAGTTTTCATCACTTATCTTTTATATGCTTTAATATTAAGATTTAGCAATGAGCAAAAGGTAAAAGATATTGTTGGTTATTTTCAAATTTTTATGACAGTTTTTTTTGCTGTTGGATTTCAAATTATACCGAGATTAATAAATTTTAATCAGCTGGAAGTATCTTTTCAATTATATACTTCTTCCTATTTTTTACCCCCGGTTTGGATGGCGCTTACTTTAGATGCACTTTATAATTTTAATTTTGACGGCATTCATTTAATAATGATTTTTTGTGCATTTGCAGTGCCGGCATTTACTTTTTGGTTGATGATAAGATACCTGGCCCCTGCCTTTGCCAGAAAACTGACAGTACTTAACAATGATGGTGCAGGTAAAAAAAATACCAATGGTATAAAACAAAAATCTAAAAGTATTTCAGAAAAAATTTCAGGCATTATTTGCCCCTCCAAAACAGAAAGCAGCAGTTTTGAAATGGTATGGAAAATAACAGGCAGAGATAAAAATTTTAAATTGCAGTTTTACCCAAGTCTTGCTTATATACTGGTATTTATTTTTATTTTTGTTTTTAAAAGCGGACAAAATGTGGAGGCATTATGGAAAAACTTATCCTCAACTAAAATGTTTTTATTTTTTATTTATTTACCCATGCTTTCCCTTGGCGGCAGTTTAGCATTTATTACCACTCACGAAAATTTTCAGGCATCGTGGATATACCAATCTACCCCAATTGCAAAACCCGGATACTTAATTAGTGGTGGCTTAAAAGTAATACTTGTCAAATTCTTTATACTCATTTATCTCTTCCTGTTTTCTTTTACTTTATATGTGTGGGGCAGTGCAATTATTGATGATTTTATTTTAGGTTTTTTCAATAATATTTTTTTGTTTTTACTGATCATCAATTTGCAGGACCATTACCTGCCATTTTCCCGCCAGATAAATACAAAACAGCAAAGCGGCAAATTTGTACAGACAATGTTGCAAATGATAATAATTGCAGCAATTGTAGGTGTACATTATTTAATAATTACTATTTCCTGGTTAACTTATTGCTTACTGCCAGTATCCGTTGTTGGTTGTTATTATTTATTAAAAAGAATTCAAAATTTAAACTGGTTAAAAATTTCATTTTAAAATGGCTGTAAATATCCCTGCATATCAACAAATAAAAACTGAACTGGATAATAAAAAGGTCGCTTTAGTTGCAGTTAGCAAAACTAAACCTATTGAGGATATACAGGCACTTTATAATTTAGGCCAACGGGATTTTGGAGAAAATTATGTACAGGAATTAGCAGAAAAATACGAACAGTTGCCCAAAGATATCCGCTGGCATTTTATTGGCCACCTGCAAAGTAACAAAGTAAAATATATTGCGCCGTTTGTGCATTTAATACATGGTGTTGACAGTTTTAATTTATTAAAAGAGATAAATAAGCAGGGTTTAAAAAATAACCGGGTTATAAATTGTTTACTGCAAATACATATTGCCAAAGAAGAAACTAAATTTGGTTTTGCAGAAAAGGAGTTGCACGAATTAAACCAAATACACGATACTTCGACAAGCTCTGTACACGAATTGAAAAATATAAATATCATTGGGATGATGGGCATGGCTTCTTTTTCGGATGACATGAATGCAGTAAAAAATGAATTTGCATCTTTAAAAATAATTTTTGATAAATATGCTTTATTGCCCATTGCCAATTGTCAATTGTCAATTCTTTCTATGGGCATGAGCAGCGATTATAAAATTGCAATTGAAGAAGGCAGTAACATGGTACGCATTGGCAGTTTATTATTTGGTGAAAGAAATTACACAGCCAAATGACCTACGAAATAATTATTCTTTGCATAGCTGCATTTGCCGCTGGTTTTATTGATGCCATTGTTGGTGGTGGCGGATTGGTACAAACGCCGGCAACCTTGGTAACACTTAAGCAATATCCTTTAGCAACTCTTTTAGGCACTACAAAAATTCCTTCTTTTTTTGGTGCTTCCATTGCAGCTGTGCAGTACAGTATAAAAGTAAAACTTAACTGGAAGCTATTAGCAATGATGTGCAGCATTGCATTAACAGCCGCTTATGCAGGTTCAAAAACTGTAGCGGTTGTAAGTAATAGTTTTATGAAACCAATTTTATTTGTGGTACTTATACTGGTGGCTATTTATACCTATACCAAAAAAGATTTTGGGCAATCGGTAAAAACATCGCTTACAAAAAATAACAAAATTATTTATTGCTTATTGTTTGCTTTAATCATTGGGTTTTATGATGGCTTTATTGGCCCCGGTGCAGGCAGTTTTATGGTACTATTTTTTATAAGTGTTTTAGGCTTCGATTTTTTAAGGGCCAGTGCCCACTCTAAATTATTAAATGTGTCTACCAATATTGGTTCTATTTTATACTTTAGTGGCAGCGCCAATATTCTGTATTTTTACGCAATACCCATGGCTGTTTTTAATTTTGCAGGTTCACTGTTAGGTGCCAGGCTGGCCATTTTAAAAGGCAACAAATTTATCCGCATCTTTTTTCTTGTTGTAGTTTCAGGAACCATTATACGTTTTGGGTACGATATATTTTTTAAAAAATAATTTTCTATTACCTGTAAAGTACCGTTGTACCTCTTTGGTTGTGCACTTTTCCATCAACATCAATTGCTTCTATTACCCAAACAACAGTTTGTATTTCCTGGGGTTGATTATTTATTTTACCATCCCAGCCAGGCAAGTCACTTTTCATTTCAAAGAGCAGTTTCCCCCAACGGCTATAAATTCTGAAATAGTTCACTTTTATAATACCCATCATTACAGGTCTCAAATAATCATTCTTACCATCGCCACCAGGGGTAAAAGCAGTGGGTACAAAAATGTCAATCTTTTTGTGGGTCTTCACCAATTGAGTATCAACAGTAAAACAACCGGAAGGGTTTTTTATTCTTACCGTGTATAATTGCGCATTAATACCCCTGAACACAGGAGAAGGGCTGTTTCTGTCATCTAAACTTGCCGGTGGCG
>NZ_JANPCM010000212.1:0-1990 GCF_031430955.1 Ferruginibacter sp. | reverse complement strand
GCTGCCGATGCATCAGCACAATTAAATTTTATTTATAAAAACTCGCCGTATTACGAGCCGGGGCATAACAGGTACCCGGTGTACAGGTTACTCTAACACCAATTAACTGACAATGTAGTCAATCAATTAACTATTTTAATCCCTGCCGCTTAGCCAGCTTGGCCGCAATAAACAAAGTGCAAAAAACAATAGTTACACTAAGGTAGCCCACCCAGTTATAGTGCAGTATTTTACCATCGGGTTGTTTAGCAACAATGGCACCTGCAATTAATGCCGCAAGGCCGGTAAATAATTGTTGTATGGAGGCATTAAAGCTCATAAACAACCCTCTTTTTTCTGGGTTAACCACGGTGCTTATCATTGCCTGCGCTGGTATTGTTCTACCGGTAGAAAAAGAAAACCAAACTGCAAACACACACAGCACAAAATAAAAAGGAATGGCAGGCATGCTGGTAATTAAAAATATAGGTATTAAAGAAGCACCTGCACTGTATAAATAAATTTTAAGCTTACCGTATTTATCGGCCATGCGGCCAATAACAAATGATGCCATTAAAGAAAACACACCGCCTACCATGTAAATAAGTGGAGTTTGATCTTTGGTAAAACCCACATTAAATTCCATATAAGGATTAATGAAAGGGATAATTAAAAAATGCCCCATCATTAAAAAACCGGATAAGGTTAATGCCAGCAACTGGCTTTTATTTTTACTCAGTTCCAGGAACACTTCTCCGGGAGAAATTCTTTCTGCTGTTTGATTTTGTAAATGTTTGGTCATGGGTGGCAAAAAGCGGATAATCATGGGAATGATAATAATGCCCACGATACCAATAAATAAAAATGGCGCATGCCAGCTTATTAATTTTGCCAGGTACAAACTAAAGGGCACACCAAAAATTGAAGAAATGGAAAACGCCGTAAAGATGGCCCCCATTGCCCTGCCCCGCTTTTCATAATCAAAAGTATCGGCAACTATACTTAAAATTTGTGTGCCGATAAGCCCTCCAAATAATCCGGTTAATATTCTTGCAGCCATTAAAAAAGCTGCATCGGGTGCAATGCCGCAGCAGATAGTGCCCACTAAAAAACCGATGTAGGCAAACAGCAACACTTTTTTTCTATCGTATTTATCTACAAAAAAAGCAGCGGTAACACTGCTAGCAAAAGATGCAATGGGATATGCTGCAACAATAACACTAAAATATTGTGCACCAATTTTAAAATGCGGCATCAGGAAATTTCCTAATGGCATCATTATCATAAAATCCAGGATATTGGTAAAATTGAGCGCCGCCAGTAAAAAAAGTATGATGCGTTCTTTTTTGGTCATGTTACAAATTGAGTGCAAAGGTATTTGATTGATAGAGAATGGAGACAATTTGTAAAAGCAGTTTTTTCTCTATTGTGTCGGAATTGTTTAATCAATACTCCTTGATTAAGTGCAAATATTAAATAATCAATTTTCAATGTTCAACAATCAATAAAATACAGGTTCTTTTAAAACTGTTTGATAATTCCCTGAATACTGCCCTCCTTTCTATGTATCAACTCAATAAATCGGGGTTAATTTAAGGCGTTTTGCCAGCTTCAAAATAATTGTCAAAAATCTTCTGTAACCCTTGCTAATTCTGCATTAAATGCCTTACCTTCGCTGCCCGTTTAAAATAAGCGGAAATCAACAATATTTATAACTGTTCTTATACCTCTTTAGGGGATAGGGGCACAAAACAAGGGAAATGAACAATTACGAATTGATGGTGATTTTTACCCCTGTGCTTTCTGATGAGGAATTTAAAGCCGCTCAGAAAAAATACGCTGACCTCGTTACAGAAAACGGTGGTGAGATTGTGCACAGTAACCCATGGGGACTAAAATCGCTGGCCTATCCCATTGCCAAAAAAACCACTGGTTTATATTGGGTAATGGAGTATAAAGCGCCATCCAGCTTCAATGAAAAGTTGAAAATTCAACTTTTACGTGACGAATC
>NZ_JANPCM010000211.1:0-6163 GCF_031430955.1 Ferruginibacter sp. | reverse complement strand
AAGCCGCACCTCCAAAAAAAAAGTAAAAGTTAAGAATTAAAAAATAGTTAACCCCGTTATTAAAAAGTAACGGGGGTTTTTTGTGCTACATAATATTGATTATTGATATTGCTGCCTTATTTTTGCGGTAATTCTATAATAAAATATCCGAATGCAGTTTTTTTTCCTTCAAACAGTCAATACAAATAATACTTATAATTATTTACCTATTGCTTTGCAACTGTTTTTTGCAGCAGGTTTAATTATTACCATAATGGTGCTCAGTAACTATTTAGGGCCCAAAAGAAAAACCACCGATAAACTCCAAAATTTTGAAAGTGGTATAGAAATTAAAGGCAATGCCCGCCAGCCAATGGCAGTTAAATATTTTTTAGTAGCCATTTTATTTGTGTTGTTCGATGTGGAGGTTATCTTCTTTTATCCTTATGCAGTAAATTTTAAAGAATTGGGTAAAGATGGTTTTATAGCGGTGGTTATGTTTGTGGGTTTATTTATAGCAGGGTTTGTTTATATAATTAAAAAAGGGGCTTTAGATTGGGAAGAATAGTAATAGATAATTAGCAACAGTTAATTTGCAAATTGTCTATTGCTGATTGCCAATTTTTTTTGTAAGTATTTAATCAATTGAATTTATGTCACGTCCGGTACAATATAATAATCACATAAAGTTTGAGGGTATTCCCGAAGGATACATGGGCGAAGGTTTTATGGCTACTAATTTAGAAAAAGTAGTGAGCCTTGCCCGTAAAAATTCCATCTGGCCTTTACCATTTGCAACAAGTTGTTGCGGTATTGAGTTTATGGCCACCATGGCAAGTCATTACGATTTGGCCCGGTTCGGCAGCGAACGTGTGGGCTTTTCTCCACGCCAGTGCGATCTGTTAATGGTAATGGGAACCATAGCAAAAAAAATGGGGCCAATTGTAAAACAGGTTTACCTGCAAATGGCAGAGCCACGCTGGGTTTTAGCTATGGGAGCCTGTGCCTGCAGCGGCGGAATTTTCGACAGTTATTCTGTTTTGCAGGGTATAGACCAGGTTATTCCTGTTGATGTTTATATACCCGGTTGCCCGCCAAGGCCCGAAGCAGTTTTAGATGGATTTATGAAAATACAGGATTTGGTAAATGCAGAAGGATTAAGGAGAAGGCACAGCGATCAGTATAAAGAATTACTAACAGGATACGGCATACAATAGGATTTGTGATTTTAGATTTCAGATTTACTGCAATCACACAAACTAAAATCATTCAAAAGCATCATTAGATTTTGGGGTTAATAAAAATCTAAAATCTAAAATCTAAAAATTAGAAATGGCTTTAACTAACGATACAATTAAACAAAAACTATCAGAAAAATTTGGTGATCAATTAACCGATTGGCAGGAGCCTTACGGTATGTTAACTTTTACTGCACCCAAAGATTTAAACATTAAAGTTATGCAGTTTTTGTTTGATGATGCTGAACTGCGGTTTCAGTTTTTAACCGATTTGCAGGCTGTGCATTACCCACAAAAAAAAGGAGCAGAACTGACAGTAGTGTATCACCTGCATAACTTAGTTGATAATGTACGGATAAGGTTTAAAGTATTTACTGATATTGCAAAGCCCGATGTATTTACTGCCACAGCTTTATACAGTGCAGCAAATGTTATGGAAAGAGAAACCTATGATTTTTACGGGGTAAATTTTATAGGTCATCCTAATTTAATAAGAATATTGAATGTGGAGGAGATGGATTATTTTCCGATGCGTAAAGAATTTCCATTGGAAGAGCAAACGAGGATTGATAAAGATGATGAGATGTTTGGAAGGTAAGGCCTGGTGTAGTATCTGAAAATAAAAGGTATGAGCAAAGCATTAAAAGGATTAAATGTTTTATCCAAACATGACCCTTATATGTTTAATAAAATATTAGGTCATAAAGAATACAAAATAGTAATTGAGAAGGCTGATGGGGATGCAGAAAAGCTTAAAAATATTTTTTGGAATGATTTGGCAGATGATTATCATTGGGAATTTATTAAAGGGGAAATAGTTTTGAGGAGCGGAAAGTCAGTAATGGCAGCAACAGTAAAACAAAATTTGCAAATGTTGCTCTGGGGCTTTCTGAAAAAAAATAAAACTGGGGAAGTTTTTGGAGCAAGATGTGTTTGCAATTTTGACGACAATTTTTTTTCGCCGGATATTTTTTATTACGAAAGTAGAAATGCAAAACTTTTTTATGCGGAAATGAACAGTTTTCCCATTCCAGATTTTATAATTGAATTTAATGATGAAAATACAGAAGCAAATAACAGAGGTGTAAAGTTTGAAGAATATAAGCGCAAAGGAGTAAAAGAGTACTGGATGGTTAATACAGAAAGTAAAACGGTTGAGCAATATTTATTGACGAAAGGGATTTTTGATTTTATGGGCTTTACGAAATCTGGTAAATTAAAAAGTTTTGTTGTGAATGAATTTGAATGTTCTCTGGAAGATATTTTTGAAATGTAAGATGTAAATACCTTTATATAAATGGTGTATTTTCAACAAAACATAATTAAAGCTCAGTAAAGATATAATGTTGAAGAGTGTCTTGCCTTAGGCCAGACCAATAAAGATGATTAAAGAAAAAATGTTGGAAACAATTTTATTATAAAACATAATCAAAGTCCCCTAGGGGATTTAGGGGTTTCATGACAGATACATCACACATTTTATTACCCGAAGGTTCCATAGAAAAGCAAACCACAACGCTTAACCTGGGGCCAACGCACCCTGCAACGCATGGTGTGTTTCAAAATATTCTGGAGCTGGATGGTGAACGCATTATGAAATCTACTTCCACAGTAGGTTACATACACCGTGCCTTCGAAAAAATTGCGGAGCGCAGGCCGCTGTATCAAATAACGCCGCTTACCGACAGGTTAAATTACTGTTCCTCCCCCATCAACAATATGGGCTGGCATATTACCTGCGAAAAATTATTAGGCTTAACGCTGCCCAAAAGGGTAGATTATTTACGGGTAATAATTATGGAGCTGGCCCGGATAAGCGATCATTTAATTTGTAATTCCATTGTAGGTGTGGATAGCGGAGCTTACTCCGGATTTTTATACCTGATGCAGTTCAGAGAATTGATTTACGAAATTTATGAAGAAATTTGTGGCTCACGGCTAACAACTACCATTGGCCGCATTGGTGGATTTGAAAGAAATTTTACTGCGGTAGCATTTGAAAAATTAGAAAAATTTTTAAAAGAATATCCAAAGCAATTAAAAGAATTTGAAAACCTGTTTACCCGTAACAGGATTTTTATGGACAGAACAATTGGTTGTGGTCCCATTGCAGCGGACAGGGCTTTAAACTATGGATTTACCGGCCCCAATTTACGTGCCGCCGGTGTAGATTACGATGTTCGGGTACACACGCCCTATAGCAGCTACCAGGATTTTGATTTTATTATTCCTGTTGGTAAAACCGGCGATTGCTACGATCGTTTTTTAGTGCGTAACGAAGAAATGTGGCAGAGCCTCAGCATTATTGAACAGGCTTATCAAAAAGTGCAGCAATTTAAAGGGGCTGAGGCAGAAGTTTTTCATGCTGATGTTCCTGCTTATTATTTGCCCGAGAAAAAAGATGTGTACACCAAAATGGAAGCGCTTATCTATCATTTTAAAATTGTGATGGGTGAAACAGATATTCCTGCCGGTGAAGTGTACAGTTCTGTGGAAGGTGCCAATGGCGAGTTGGGATTTTATTTAATAAGCGATGGGGGAAGAACGCCGTACCGCTTGCATTTTCGCCGACCATGTTTTATTTATTACCAGGCATTTGAAGAATTAGTAAAAGGCGGTATGTTAAGCGACGCTGTAATTACCATGAGCAGTTTGAATTTGATTGCGGGGGAGATGGATGCGTAGCCCCTCTTATCCTCCCAAGAGGGAGGGAAATGGAGAAGGTTATGTTTTTAGAAATGAATTATGAAATAGTAAATTATGAGTGCAATTGATGCAATAAATAATTTAGATTACCAAGTTTATAAAAATTTATGGGTAGAATTTTGGATTAACAAACTTGGGTATAATCCTCCGGACAGAAAAATGTCAATAAGAATAATATCGTTGAAACAGGCAAGAGGGGAAGACGAAGAAATGGGAAAGGAATTTGTAAAATTTTATAAGCATAAAGTAAATAAATGAGTATTGTATTTTCATCAGAAAAATTAAATAAGGTTTCGGAAATTATCAGCCGCTATCCCGAAGGCAAACAAAAAAGTGCTTTGCTGCCGGTATTGCATTTGGCACAGGAAGAATTTGGTGGCTGGCTGGATGTGCCGGTGATGGATTATGTAGCAACCTTATTAAATATTGAACCAATAGAAGTATATGAGGTAGCCAGCTTTTACAGTATGTACAATTTAAAACCTGTTGGTAAATATATGTTTGAAGTTTGCCAAACCGGCCCTTGTATGGTAAACGGCAGCGATACTATTATTGATTACATCAAACAAAAATTAAACATTGCAGTTGGAGAAACCACCACCGATGGTATGTTTACTTTAAAAACTGTAGAATGTTTAGGTGCCTGTGGTTACGCACCCATGATGCAGTTGGGTAAAAATTACCGGGAGCATTTAACTAAAGAAAAAGTGGATGCGATAATTGAGGAGTGCAGAAATACAGCAGCATTAAAAAATTAATTGAAATGAAAAAAATACTTACGGCCTTTTTTCTTTTTGCAATAGTTAATGCCAATGCACAAAGCAAAGATGAGAAAGAACTCACCGAAAAAACCTATTTGTTAAGCCATACTATTTTTGGTACAAAAGATAGTTTGACTTTAGAAAGTTTGCTGGCAAAAACAGTTTCTTACGGCCATTCTCATGGCAACCTGCAAACCAGGGAAGAAATGATTAAAGGTGTAAGCCGCAACCAGTCAAACTATACCGACACGGCAGTTTCAAACATAAAAATATTTATGCAGGACAAAACGGCAATAGTGCGGTATCTTTTTAAAGCAAAAGAAAATAAAAAAGATGGCACCATAACCGATCTTGATTTTAGTATGATGCTGGTATGGATAAAAGAAAAAGGAAAATGGAAATTAATGGGCAGGCAGGCGGTAAGCCTAAAGTAAATAAATTGAAATGGGAATAACTAACGCTATATTAAAAGTAAAAGAGCACCGCAAATCTGAAAAGATTGCTGAGGTTAATTTTTTGGTTGATAGTGGCGCTATTTATAGTTTAGTGCCCGGTAAAATATTAGACGTACTGGACATTGAGCCTTATAAAGAAATGAGTTTTTCCCTTGCTGATGGAACCACTTTAAAAAGAAGCGTTTGCAGTGCGTATTTTAAATTTGAAGGAGAAGGTGGCCCGGCGCCGGTTGTGTATGGTGAAGAAGGGGATGAGCCGTTGCTGGGAGCTACAACATTAAAATCTTTGGGTTTGGTATTAAATCCTTTTACAAGAACATTGCACCCAATGCGGATGTTAATGGCTAAATTAAAATCATGAAATTTTTTATAACAACATTTTTATTAGGGGCCTTTGTTTTTTGTACTGCACAAACAACCGACGAAGAAAAACTAACCGCAACGGTAAAAGAATTTCACCAGGCGCTGGTAAAAAAGAATACCATTTCTATAAACCAGCAAACAGATAAGGCATTAAGTTACGGCCACAGCAATGGCTGGGTAGAAAATAAAGTTGACATTATTAAAGATTTGGAAACAGGTTATATCAGTTACCAAAGTTTTAAAGAAGACAGTATTACAGTTTTGATAAATGGCAATATGGCTAATGTGCGGTTTATAGCAGATATTTCAGCAACCATGAAAGAAGCCACCAATACCTATCATTTAAAAGTATTGGAAGTTTGGGTGAAGAAAGGAAAACGCTGGGTGTTATTTGCAAGGCAGGCGATAAAGGGGTGATTATGTTCATGGAGCAATTATTATTTAATTTATGAATAAATATTTTTTTCTTTTATTCTTAACGTGTATGATTTGTGCATCAGTTATTGCCCAAACCGGACTTTCGGATAAAGATTTATATAAGTATGAGAAGCTGGCAGTTGACTCTGTTTTGGGAGAGTTTGCAGTAAGCAGTAAAGGAGATACGCTTAGGGGAAGTGATTTTTACGTTAAATATTTTGTCATCTCTACTCCGCACTACTTT
>NZ_JANPCM010000210.1:0-3874 GCF_031430955.1 Ferruginibacter sp. | reverse complement strand
GTGGTGGAAAGTGCAGTAGTGGGTTATCCGCATGATATAAAAGGCCAGGGCATTTATGCCTATGTAATTTACAACGGCCACCATGGCGATGAAAATTTGCGGCGACAGGATATTTTACAAACTGTAACAAGGGTAATTGGTGCCATTGCCAAGCCCGATAAAATTCAATTTGTAACAGGCTTACCCAAAACAAGAAGTGGAAAAATAATGAGAAGGATTTTAAGAAAGATAGCCGAAGGCGAAATGCAAAATTTGGGAGATACCAGTACATTGTTAGATCCGGGAGTGGTAGAGGAAATTAAGAATGGAAAGGTGTGAGTTTTTTACCGCAGAGAAAAGGAGTTGCTGAGATTTCACTAAAGCTCCTCTGCGTAAACTATATTTCTCTTTTTCTCAGCGATAATTTTAAAAAAAGAGCTCCCGAAAAGGAGCTCTTAAAAAATAACTTATCAATATTTTAATACCCAAAAATCTCCTCCAGACTCAACCTTTTCAACTCTCCATATTTTTTCATTTCATCTTCAGGTAATTTTTTATCAGATGCAACAATACAATAAGTGTATGGCTTGTTGGCAATATATTCAGTATGGAATTTTTTCAATTCGTTGTAGCCAATTTTATCCACCGCAGTGTAAGTTGTTTTACGGATGTCGCTGGTTAAACCTTTTTGCTGTGCAGTAAGATAATTAAAAATAATGCCGTCCTGTGTTATGCGTTCTGTTTCTATATCTTTTTTAATACCGCCACGGGCATAATTAATATTTGCTTCTACATTGGGTAAATCGTTCAGCAATTCATTCATGGCAATAATAGATTCGTTAAATTTATCGGCCTGGCAACCTACATACGCTAATGTATAAAACGGATCTTCCTTTTTATCAGGCTTTGCATAAAATGCAAAAGTAGAATAGGCAAGCGCTTTACTTTCTCTTATAGTTTGAAAAACCAATGCGCCCATTCCACCACCAAAATAATTATTAAAGATGTCGATCACCGGTTCTTTATCTGCACTGTATGGAGCCGTATTTCTTATCCAGCGTATTTCGCTTTGCACCATATTGTAATCGGCAAATAATACCTGGTTTTTATCCTGCGATGCAGTTGCAAATTTCATTTTTTCATCTGCTGCTTTAAATGCTGCCGGTACTGCATGCAGTGTTTTTAATGCTGCAGTTAATGGCACCAGTGGCTGAGGGCCATAATATAAAATTTTATGGCTGTAGCTGTTCATACTGTGCAGTGTATTCACCAATTCTTCTGCAGTAATATTTTTTAACTCTTCGTCACTAAGCGTATAATTAAACGGATTTTTATTGCCATACCTTGCATAAGAAACCAGTCCGCTCATAATGGCTGCTTTGTTTGCTTTAGCATCCGTTCTCGATTTTGCTATTCTTGCCTTTAATGCTTTTAATGCAGTTTCATCGCCTTTGCAATTTTTTAAAACATCTTCAAATAATGTTACTGCTTTATTAAAATTATCCTGTAAACCTTCAATAGTAACAGTTGTAAATTCTGTTCCGGCACTTACAGTAAAGCTGCAGGCAATTTTGTAAAACTCTTTGGTAATATCTTCAGCACTCATTTTATCAGTGCCTAAAAATTGAAGGTACTGTGTAGCCAAACTTAATTTTTTATTATTCCAGGTGCCCATATCAAAGCGGTAACGCAAACGAAAAATACTGTTATCTTTATTTTGAACATACAATATTTCCGCAGGGCCAACTTTTGTTTTTTGTACATCTTTATTATAATCTAACCAAACAGGCTTAACCACAGTTGCAGGCATACTGTTTACCTTGCTTACAAAATCAGATTGTGCATTACGGTTAGTTTCTACCGGTGTAATGGGTGGCTTTTCTACTTTTACAATACTCTTATCTTCTCCTTTGCGTTTGTAAATAAAAACATAATTATCTCCAAAATATTTATTGGCAAATGCCACAATATCTTTCTTGGTTAATTTAGATAACAGGTCGGTATAAGCCACCTGCTCTTTCCAGTCTAATTCAGATGTAAATGCATCCATCAAATCACTTGCTCTTGAGCCATAAGACTCTGTACCCTGTATTTTATTTTTCTTTTGGTTGTTGATGATAGCAGTTATCAGGTTGTCATCAAAATTTCCTTTCTTTAAATTTTCAATTTCTCCCAGCATTAAGGCTTTTACATCTTCTAAACTCTGCCCTTGCGTTGGCCTGCCCTGCATATACAAAATACCATAATCAATTAAAGTAAATGCAGCAGCAGAGGCACCTAATAATTTTTGTTTCTTTACTAAATTTAAATCCATCAAGCCTGCTTTGCCATTGGTTAATATCTGGCCTACTAAATCGGCCAGTAACACATCCTTATCTTTATTACCCGGCAAACGGTAACCCATGGTTACACTTTCAGCATCGGGGCCTACCACTTCTGCAGCAATGGGTGCAGTAATGGGTTGCTCAGGGTTAAAAGTATATTTTACAACAGGCTTGTTTTCCATGTAAGAAAATGTGGCGTCAACTTTTTTAATCATTTCATCGGGGTTAAAATCGCCGCTCATTATTACACCCATATTATTGGGTACATAATATTTATTGAAATACTTTCTTATTTCATTTAAAGATGGATTTTTTAAATGTTCTATAGTACCAATAGTAGTTTGCAAGCCATAATTATGCTTCTTAAATAATTCAGCAAATAATTTTTCATTTACTTTTCTCCCGTCTGCATCAAGGCCCCGATTTTTTTCTTCATACACTGCCTCCAGCTCGGTATGAAAAATTCTTAAGATCGGGTTTCTAAAACGTTCGCCCTGTACTTTTAAATATTTATCAATGGCATTGGCGGGTACGTCATCAGTATAAACCGTTTGTTCAAAAGATGTAAAAGCATTGGTGCCCTGCGCCCCCATCGAACTCATCATTTTATCATACTCATTAGCAATAGCAAATTTTGATGCCACACCGGAAACTGAATCAATGCGGTGGTAAATTTCTTTACGCTTTTCTGCATCGGTTGTGTGATTGTACTCTTCATATAAGGCATCAATTTTATCTAACTCAGGTTTTTCTTTAGCCCAATCTAAGGAACCAAATTTATCGGTGCCTTTAAATAACATGTGTTCCAGGTAGTGAGCAAGACCAGTGTTGGTTGAGGGGTCAGTTTTGCTGCCCGCTTTCGTAGCCACATAACATTGTATGCGTGGGTCTTTGTTGGTAGGGCTCAAAATTACCGTTAAGCCATTTTTCAACGTATAAAACCTGGCTTTTGCCGGGTCGTTGGTTACATATTTATAAGTGTAGCCGCCAGCGGTTACCGTCTTCCACCCGTATTTGCCGGTTTGGGCAAATGCAGTAACGGCAGTTAACAGCAGCACAACAAAAAATACGTTTTTCAGTAATCGCATACAAAATTGTTTTAGTAGTTTAAATTGAGCGGCTAAAGTACAAATTCTAAATATTAAAATAATACCGTTCGCAACATTATTAACTTTACTTTTGAAAAAAATACTGCACTGCTTTATGAAAAGATTTTTAAAGATTTTGTTACGCACCTGTATTGTGCTGTTTGTTTTAATAAATGTAATTGTGGCTTTTCATGCATATAAGTTTACCCATTTTTACAATACTGGCGAAGTGGTGTTAAAAAAACAGGAAGACAAAAGCGGGTGGGATAAAACGAAAGAAATATTATTTGGCATTAATGCAGTAAAACAACAAAATACAATAGCCGATTCGGTTAACGAAAAAGTTATTTTAACCACGGCTGATAAAATAAAGTTAGAAGGCTGGTACACTGCGGTGCACAGCGCCAAAGGAACGGTTTGTATGTTTCATGGGCATGGCGGTAAAAAAAGTGGTATTAATAAAGAGGCCGAAGAGTTTAGAAA
>NZ_JANPCM010000209.1:0-4365 GCF_031430955.1 Ferruginibacter sp. | reverse complement strand
CAGTATTATTAAAGAAGGAAAAATTGGTAATGCAAAAGTAGGAGCAGGAGAGTGGTTGGTTATTGAAGCAGATGAAAGCGATGGCAGTATTGTGCAATATCAACCCGAAGTTGGTTTGTTATTAAATGTAGATAAAGACCACCAGGAGATTGAAGAACTGATGCAGATATTCGGCACATTTAAAAATAATACTAAGGAATTGTTTATAGTAAATCAATCCAATGCATTGGCTAAACAATTATCTCAAAATATAAAACATGATTTTTCTTCCGACGAAAAAAGCGGCGCAGGTTTTATAGCAACTAATTTTAAACAGGAAGGATTTAGAATTGAATTTGATATTCACCATTCACCATTCACCATTAACGCCATTGGCAGGCACAATATGGAAAATGCTTTAGCTGCCACCGCTGTTGCCAATCAGTTAGGCGTTGATTTAAAAACTTGTGCTGAAGCATTAAAAAACTACGAAGGCATTTACCGGCGCAATCAAATATTAGGCAGTAAAAATGGTGTTTGGGTTATTGATGATTATGCACACAACCCGGTAAAATGTGCGGCGGCTATTGCTTCCTGTCAACCATTGGCCAATAAAGTTATTGCATGGTTTCAGCCACATGGTTATGGCCCCACCCGTTTTTTACGCAATGATTTTGTAAAAGAATTTGCAAATGTTTTACGGGAAGATGATGAAATTTGGATGAGTGAAATTTTTTATGCCGGCGGTACTGCTATAAAAGATATTAGTTCAGGCGATTTAATAAATGATATAAAAGCTCTTGGTAAGAAAGCATTTTTTATAGAAGACAGAAATAATTTTGTAGAAACTATGAGGCCTCATTTAACAGCGAATACTGTTTTGCTTTTAATGGGTGCAAGGGATCCGTCGCTTGAAACTTTTAGTAAATCTGTTTTTAACATGGTCTGACGTCTCCGTCTGACCACGTTAAAAAAAATGCAAATGCTATGCAATAAAAAATGACAACACTCATTAATAACATAAAACAACTTATTGGTACAAGAGAAGAAACAACCTTACTCCGTGGTAATGCCTTAGCTAATCTCCCTTCAATTGAAAACGCCTTTATTTTAATAGAAGACGGCATCATTGCAGACTACGGCGCTATGTATGAGTTAGAATTAAAAGTACCACAACTCCCAAAAGATATTATTGATGCACAAGGCAAGTTTGTCTTACCCTGCTGGTGCGACAGTCATACCCATTTAGTTTTTGCTGCAAGCCGGGAAGAAGAATTTATTGATAAGATAAAAGGTATGAGTTATGCCGATATTGCGGCAAAGGGTGGCGGCATTTTAAACTCTGCAAAAAAATTAGAAGCAGCAAGTGAAGACGAATTGTTTTTATCCGCATGGAAAAGATTGGAAGAAGTTAGTAAATTAGGCACCGGTGCAATTGAAATAAAAAGCGGCTACGGTTTATCTGTACAGGCCGAATTAAAAATGCTGAGGGTAATAAAAAAATTAAAAGAAAAATCTAACCTTTGTATTAAAGCAACTTTTTTGGGGGCACATACTTTTCCATTAGAGTATAAAGAAAATCACCAGGGATACATCGATTTAATCATAAATGAGATGCTGCCAGTAGTTGCAAATGAAAAACTGGCCGATTATATTGATGTGTTTTGCGAAACAGGTTTTTTTTCTCCGCATGAAATGGAAATTATCTGCAAAGCAGGGATGAGTTATGGACTAAAACCAAAGCTTCATATAAACCAACTCAATTCCATAGGAGGAATTGAAGCTGCAATTAAATTAAATGCGGTGTCAGTAGATCATTTGGAAACGATGACAGATAATGATATTAAATTATTAAGTGGCGGCACCATACCGGCTAACTTACCCGGTGTGATTGGAACACTGTTACCAACAGCTGCATTTTTTTTAAGAATGAATTATCAGCCTGCAAGAAAATTAATTGATAGCAATTGTGCTGTTGCATTAGCAAGTGATTATAATCCCGGCTCATCACCCAGCGGTAATATGAATTTTGTGGTGGCACTCAGTTGCATACAAATGAAAATGCTGCCCGAAGAAGCGATTAATGCCGCAACATTAAATGGTGCTTATGCAATGGAACTGCAGAACGAAGTGGGCAGTATCACCATTGGTAAAAAAGCAAATCTTATTTTTACAAAAGCAATTCCATCCTTACCTTATTTGCCATACTCTTTTGGTAATAACTTAATTGATAAAGTAATGATTAAAGGAGAATTTATTTAATTAAAATAGATAAATAAATTCTCTGCCTGCAAAGACTTACAAAAATATTTTAAACCTTTCGAAGCAATATTTTATTAAAGCCTCCCTGTCATCAGGATGAGCAATATCAATTAAAAGTTTTGCCCGCTGCCGTAAATTTTTTCCAAATAAATAAGCCACACCATATTCCGTAACAACATAATGCACATGGCCCCTTGTAGTAACTACGCCGGCACCTTCTTTTAAATGCGGTACAATTCTGCTAACACCTTTTGTAGTACGGCTGCTTAATGCAATGATAGGTTTGCCACCCACGCTCAATGCCGCCCCACGCATAAAATCCATCTGGCCTCCAATGCCGCTGTATTGCAATTCGCCAATACTGTCTGCACAAACTTGGCCGGTCAGGTCCACTTCAATGGCACTGTTTATAGCAATTACTTTTGGGTTGCGCATTATTACAATCGGGTTGTTTACATAATCAATATCTAAAAAAGCAAATGCGGGGTTATCATTTAAATAATCATATAATTTTTTACTGCCTGCAGCAAATGATGTAACTGTTTTATTAGGATGAATAGCTTTGTTTTTATTGTTGATTACATCTTTTTCTACCAATTCAATAATACCGTCACTAAGCATCTCTGTATGAATGCCTAAATTTTTATGGTGAGATAAAAAGCGCAGCACCGCATCAGGAATGGTGCCAATACCCATTTGTAAAGTACTGCCATCATCAATTAATTCTGCAATGTTTTTGCCGATTATCATTTCTGTTTCACCCACTTTATTGCTGTAACTTTCCTCTGGTAAATCAGCTTTATAAAAAACCATTTTTGTAAACCTGTCAGTGTGTATCATACCATCGCCATGAGTACGGGGCATTAAAGGATTAACCAGTGCAATAATTTTTTTGGCACTGTCCACTGCAGCACGGGCAATATCAACCGATAACCCTAAGGTGCAATAACCATGTATATCTGGCGGCGAAACCTGTACAATAGCCACATCCAATTCTAAAATTTTATTTTTAAAAAGATCAGGAATATCGCTTAAAAAGACCGGTATAAAATCTGCCCTTCCTTCAGCAACAGCTGTTCTTATTGATGCCGAAACAAATAAAGAATTAATGTGAAAGGCATCCTGGTATATGGCTTTTTCAATTTCTATATCGCCTTTTAGTGTTATAGAAACCAATTCAACATTTTTTAAACGATGGCTCTCTTTTGCCAGCTCATGCAGTAAATACAATGGCGTACAGGCACCACCATGTATAAACACCCTCATATTACTTTGTATTATAGATAATGCCTCCGGTGCAGAAACGTAATTGTAAGGATGAATCATATTTAAGTATATTTATTATGGCAAAAATGTACTTTTTAAAAATTTCATTAGCAAATTTTCGTCATGTACCGGCATGATTGTAATAATGGCGGCTATGATTGTTTCTTTGTATCAATGCAAAGAAAAACTAATTTGCAGATATTTTATTTATTAAAAAACTTTTAACCTTCAACCTGTATTATGCAACTTATTGAATGTGTCCCCAACTTTTCCGAAGGGAATGATTTAAATATCATCAAACAAATTACTGATGAAATAGAAAAAGTGGAAGGCGTACGTTTATTAAATGTTGATCCCGGCAAAGCCACCAACAGAACAGTAGTAACTTTTGTAGGAGAACCGAATGCGGTAATTGAAGCGGCCTATCTTGCCATAAAAAAAGCAGGAGAATTAATTGACATGAGCAAACACAAAGGCGAACATCCACGAATGGGAGCTACGGATGTTTGTCCGCTGATACCCGTTGCAAATATTACCATGGAAGAAACTGCAGTTTATGCACAGCAACTGGCAAAGCGTATCGGGGAGCTCCAGCTCCCAGTGTATTTATACGAAGCTGCACAGCCAAAAAAAGAACGTAGCAATTTATCAGTAATACGTGCAGGCGAATACGAAGGCTTTTTTAAAAAAATTAAACAGCCCGAATGGAAACCTGATTTTGGCCCTGCTGAATTTGATGCTAAAAGAGGTGCAACTGTAATTGGCGCAAGAGATTTTTTGGTGGCGTACAATATTAATTTAAACACAACATCTACACGCCGTGCAAATGCCATTGCCTTTGATGTACGTGAAGCCGGA
>NZ_JANPCM010000208.1:0-2528 GCF_031430955.1 Ferruginibacter sp. | reverse complement strand
TGAAAAAATTTATGGCTCCTGGAAAAGTTCAACGTTTGATCCTTTAAAAGAATTTCCTATACCCGAAATAGAGCCATTAAAAAAGAACAGCCATGTTGTTATAGAATCTACTTTGGCAGAGTCTCCCCTGCTGATTATACGCTGGCAGGGGCCCGATATGAGGAACGATATACAGGGCACTTATACAGCAGATGTTTTTTCGTACATACTTAACCAGCGCAGATCTAAATTAACACAGGCACTGCAGGAAACTGGTTTGGCAAACGACATTCAGATAAACTATTATTCTCAAAAGTATGTGGGTCCCATAACATTTTCTGTTTCTCCTAATCCTGATAAAATAAAAGAATGTTACCAGGCAATGCAGAAAGAAATAGAACAGTGGGATAATGATAATTATATTTCGGATAAACAATTAGAACGGGCAAAAAAAATACTGTACATCACACAGGTGGAAGAACGGGAAGAAGTAGAGCGGTATGTACATTTAATTTCCTTCTGGTGGGCCTGTGCATCTACAGATTATTATACTTTTTACCGGGAGAACATGGACAAAGTAACTCCTGTTGATATAAAAAATTATGTAAGAAAATATATAAAAGGCAGGTTTTCCTGCACGGGCCTTATTATACCAAAAGGTTCAAACCTTTCCACCGATCCAAATTTTTATTTCTCTAAATAATTTATAATGAAAACTATTTTTTTAAAATTTTATGGCATCGGCATTTTATGTATGCTGTTATTAATTACGGCAAAGGGCTATGCACAAAGCAATACTGTTGAGTTTACTACTGGAGGGCTTAAAGTTATATTGCGGCAAACCCAAAAGGAAACACTGGTAATGAACATGTATTTCAGGGGAGGCACTTCCAATTATTCGTCTGCAAATGCAGGCATTGAATCTTTGGCTTTGTCGGGTTTAATAGAATGTGGCAGTTCCAAATATCCGGCTAATGATTTTAATGATCAGATAGATGAATATGGATTGCACATGGCTGGTATTGCCGGCAATGATTATGGTGTAGTGAAATTAAGCTGCATCTCAAAATATACCAATGAAGGATGGAAACTGTTTTCCTCAGCCATTGCATCTCCTGTATTTGAAACACAAAAATTCAGTCTTTTAAAAGAACAGAAAATAAATGATCTAAAAGGCGAGCAGTCAAATCCAGACAGCCGTTTAAAATGGTTTGCACAGGAGTTTGCATTTTTCGGCACACCATATGCCATTAATCCATTTGGCACAGTTACAAGTTTGCAATTATTAAACAGGGATGCTGTAAAAGATTATTATTTCAATACGTTGCTCAACAAAAACCGCATGTTCCTGGTGGTTGCCGGTAATATTAGCAGGGAAGATCTGGAGAAAAAAATACAGGAAGCTTTTGCCGAAATTCCGGCTAAAACATACACCCCTGCAAATATTGTAAATGCAAATTTTACAGAAGAACTTTATAAAATAGAAAACCGGAGCATTGCAACCAACTACATTGCCGGTATTATTAATGCCCCTGTTTTAAATGACCCCAACTACCCCGCTTTTCGTTTGGCAGTTACGCTTTTAAATGGCGCTATGTTCGATTACATTCGTTTAAACAAACAGCTTTCCTATGCACCTTCTGCATCCATGTCAGAAGGTAAAATTTCTTACGTTACACTGTATGCAAGCACCACACAACCTGCAGAAACAGTAAAAGCCATGCGGTTAATATTATCTTTTATGAAAAACAAAACGTATTCTGAAAAAACAATGGAGAATGTACGAAAATCTCATTTGCTTTCTTACGCAAAACGGCAGGAAATTATGTCGGAGATCGCTAACCAATTAGGTGAGGCCGAAATAATGGGTGACTGGAAACTTGCAGAAAACCTTGCCTCCAGAATGAGCACTGTAAATGCTGAAGAAATGAGGCAGGTTTTAAATACTTATGCAAAAAACATAAACTGGGCTTATATTGGTGCTTCTGATTTGGGTAAGGAATCGTTTGGTAAATAGAGTGAGTTATCTGCTGTATAATTTTGTTTTTAATGCGTTGAGCTCTTCGCCTAATTACTGTTTAAATATAAAATAGTAACTACGCCGCTGCTTGGTTTAAACCAGCGGCGTATGGTATGCAAAGTAATGGAATAGCAAATTTAAAGTAGTAAAGCTATCGTATTTAAAAAGCTTTATTAATGGGTTTGAATCAAAAGCTTCCTCCCAAAGGCTTAATTGTTCTGTAAGATTATGTGTGCCGATACAGGAAGATACATACAGTACAGCAACGCAACAGAGACTCCACATTAACGCCCTGCCGCCGTCGCTAGTACCCTCTCAGCGACGAAAAGCAACACTATCTCCTACGATATAAATCAATCAAAGAATTATTGGGGAACCCCAATATTGCCTAAAAAATTAATTATTATGAAAATTATAAAAGGAATTATTATTAGAGCAACCGACAATACCCTGTCCAACCAAGAAGGTCTAAAAGCAAATTTTTCTTCCCACCAGTAAGGAACAGAAGTATTGTGCGAATTCCATTGCG
>NZ_JANPCM010000207.1:0-17553 GCF_031430955.1 Ferruginibacter sp. | reverse complement strand
ACTTTTAAAAATAAAATTAACAAAAGGCGGCTTATTGCGCAGCGCATTCTTAAGCGTAAATACAAACAGATAGCCCATTATGCAGCTCATTAAAAAAACTGCAACCTCCCTTAAAACTATAGATTGAAAAGGGCTGTTGGTATCGCCATCCTTTAATAAAAGTGTAACAACTATATCTATTGCCGTCCAAAAAAAAGCAATGTACAATATTGTTCGCAACCGGTATTTGCCCACCCCGGAAAATATTGAATAAGATGAAGTGTCCAGTTTCATATCCGGTTTTTCAGGTACTGGTAAATATTTTGCTGGGCATTTATGGTGTGCCCGTTATGATTTTCTAATGGTGCATGGTGGCTGTCCGGTAAAAGCTGAACAGCTTTATTATTATCGCTCCACTGAATTTCAAAATAATCCAGCAATTCTTTTTTACATGCATTATCTTTTACCTGTGCACATACTTCTATGCGGTGATGTAAATTCCTTGTCATTAAATCAGATGATCCCATAAATACCGTGCTGTCTTCATCTACGCCAAAAATAAATAATCTTGTATGTTCTAAAAAACGATCAACCAAACGGCGTACGGCTATATTTTCGCTCATGCCTTCAATACCCGGCACAATACAGCAAACACTTCTTACAATAAGTTCTACTTTTACGCCTGCACTGCTTGCTTTGTATAATAAACTGATGATGTAAGGTTCTTCCAAATTGTTTACTTTTATCCTTATTCTTGCAGGCTCTCCATTCTTTGCTTTCTTTATTTCTTTACCAATATTTTTTTTCAGTTCATCAATCAAATTAAATTGCGATACCAGTAATTCATTAAATTTAATTTCTGCATCCCCAATTTCGGGGTGGCCTTTTTGTAAAAAATCAAATAGCAACATCAGGTCATTAATGATGGCCGTGTCAGCTGTCATCAAAACATGGTCGGTATAAAACTGTGCAGTTACTTCATTGAAATTTCCTGTACTCAAAATAGAATAAGCCGTATGGCTGCTGGCTGTTTTTTTCTTTACCAGCGCCGTTTTAGAATGCACTTTTATTTGCGGCATACTGTACACTAATTTTATTCCAGCTTCCTTCATCACCCTGCTCCATTTAATATTATTGGCTTCATCAAACCTTGCCTTTAGTTCTATAAAAACAATTACATTTTTTCCGTTTTTTGCTGCACTGATCAATGCATTTACAATATGCGATTCTGCTGCTAGCCTGTACAGTGTTATATAAATATCTGTTACATCACTGTCAACCGCTGCCTGGTTAAAAAAAGATAACACAGGGTTGTAAGACTGATAAGGCAGGTGCAGCAACAGATCCTGCTTATCTAATAAATTAAAAATATCGCCGCTGTCTATAATATGCGCTGCAGAAAGTGGCCTGAATTTCTCCGTTTGCAAATTTTTATTAAATACCGGAAAAGAAGATAAATCACTCAGGTGATGGTACCTGCCGCCTGCAAACATATCTTCGTACTTTACTGAAAATGCTGAGGCCAAAAATAATTGCAGGTTTCGTGGCATGCCCTGCTCGTATAAAAATCGGGAAGGCAATCCGATATCCCGTTTCTTTAATTGCTTTTCAATTTTATTCAGCAGGTTACCGCTGTATTCATCAGTAAGATTTAATTCGGCGTTACGGTTAAATTTAATGCTGTACACACTCAGTATTTCTAATTTTGGAAAAAGGTACTGCAGGTTTTCCCTTATAATATCATCAATAAAAATTACGTATTCTTCTCCATCTATTGGTGTTAAAGGAAAAAATCTTTTTAATTTATTAGAAGGGATATTTACAATCGCATGTGTTAGTGTGCCCTGGTTAAGCTCTTTTAATGTTACCGCAAAATAAAGCTGGTTATTCTCCGGCATAAAATCCTTGTTATTTTTTCCGTCCAAAATAATAGGTTGTATAAAAGCCAGTACACTGCTTAAGAAAATTTCTTTTATCTCCCGGATATGCTCTCTCCGTATTTCATCTTTGTAATAAAAATTAATACCATTCTTTTTTAACTCAGGAATTATTTCCTGTGTAAGAATATTACCGAATAAATCAAGTTGCTGGTTAACTTCGTTTTGAATTTTTTCAGCAATATCATCCGTTATTTCTATGCTGGCTTTTATCCTTGTTTTTGCGGTAAGTTTTGACAATGCAATTACTGACGGGTATCTTACCCTGAAAAATTCGTCTAAGTTGCTGGAGAAGATAGAAAGAAATTTCATCCTTTCGTATAAAGCAAGATGCTTATCAGATGATTCCTCTAAAACCCTTAAATTAAATCCTAACCAGCTTAAATCCCTGTTGTGTAACATAAAAATAAATTTTAAAATGGTGATCCCGTTGCAGGAGTTACTGTACCTGTAGTGGTAGAATGAAAAAAGAAAACAGCTACTGCAAAAGCTATGACCGATACAATTATACCTACCATAAAAATATTATAAGCCAGCCGCAGCAATTTATATTTTCGGCCCAGCACTGTACCTAATGTGTAAATATCTTTTATAAGCGATCCGTATAAATAATCGGTATCCCTCATCATTTCTCTCATGGCACCATTGTATTCTTCGTAAGTTGCTTTATGAAAATTACCAAAGAATAAAAGGTTGGCTTTTTTATCTGCCACATCCTGGCTGCTAAAAGTTCCACCACTTACTTTAGGCCTTGTGGCAATTATAGAAATAACAATTGTGGTTACTGCTACCAGCAAAAATATTATTGTAGGAATGGTTAAATAAGGCACTTCTTCCAGCTTGCGAAGCAACACACTTAAAATAACAGAAATAATAATTGCATTTACCGAAATGAGAATATTGGCTTTGCTATCGGCCATATCGCTAAGGCGTAAATGATTTTCTGAAGTAAGGCGAAGCATGGTTTGAATACCTTTTGACATTAAACCGGTTTTATCTTTTGCCAGATCATTAAGGCTTAATGCTTCTTCTTCTGCTTTATCATTTTCTTCTGATTTGCGTTTAATTTTTTTCATATTTTTTTCTTTTTTCTCCTGTAAGGTATCTTTACAGTACTTGGTAAAAAATTCATGATTTTCCAGTAAGTCTATAGTTTTTACCGCCCATTCTTTTTCGCTCATCACTGTACCCCTGTAATTAAATTCTTCCCACACTTTTTTGTTGGTGTCTTTAAATTCTTTAGTGCCAAAATGGTAGGTATCCGCATCGCAAATAATTTGTTTAAGCAGGGTATCATGCTGGAGTGGCGGACGTGTAGCCAGTATGCATTCTTCTATCATTTGCAAAAGCGTTTCATCCTCCGAAAAGTTTTTCATAAACTCCTTCATCAGCTCCACACTTTTTTCTTCGTGATGCTCTGCATCGGTAAACATGTAGCCGGTATCATGAAACCATGCGGCCACATACACCACCAGCATATCGTTTTCGCTCAGGTAATAATGCCCTGCTATTTCCTTGGTTCTTTCCACCACCGATTTTGTATGATCGAGGTTGTGAAAAACCAATGCGGGGTTTTTATTATTATTAAACAGTTCTGTTACGTACTGCTCTGTTTTTTTATATAAATTATTTGACTGCATATTTAATTCTTTAAAAAACAAGTTTAAATTTTGTACCCAGCGAAAAATTAAACAGTTTATCCTCAGGAGAAAATCCTATTGTTGCAGAAACCATTAATAAATTATAAGGCACATAATATAATCCGCCGCCATAAGCACCATGCCATTTTTTAGATGTCTCCCCTCTTTGCCAAACTTTTCCTAAATCATAAAAACTCATTACACCAACATTACCCGGTAACAGATAAGATTGTGATGTGAATAATTTAATTCTCAACTCTGCACTGGCATATGCCAGCGACGAACCTGAAAATCTATTTTTACGATACCCTCTTAAAAAATTATTTGCCCCGATATTAAGTGCCTGAAAATATTCATAATTTTTACTAAAAATATGGCCGCCGCCAAAACGTAATACAGCACCCACACTGCTGGGGTCTTTTATGCTGGCATAAATTGTCATATCCGATGTTAATTTGGTAAGTGCATGTGTATTAGAATTAAAGCCTCGTAATGCTGTAAATTCCGTAAACCATGTTATGCCACGTGAAGGAAATAATTCGTTATTTATGTAAGTAATATCCATTTTAGCTTTGCCCCCTAAAAATTGTTTTATTCCGTAAATACTTGCCGAATCGCTGCCGATTACTGCAGGGTTACCCAGTATGCGTTTATCATTATCTTTATAATTGCTCCAGTAATGATAATAACTTGGCCCGGCAGAAAATTGGAAAATATCGTTTAATCTTTTTCTTAGTAAAACATCAGTTTCAAAATATTTGTACCTCACCCTGTAAAATTGTAAAGCTTTAGTTTTATCATAAACCGTTTCATTTCCAAAACCAAAAAAATTATTGAGTGTAGGATTTACCAATTGGGCATGTACTACCACATCTTCTTTAGATATTACTTTATTAAAAACCCCTTCGTATTTAAATTGATAAGCACCTTCCCGTGGTGCATACAGCGTAACCAGGCGTTGATCGGTGGCATAGGGATCTCTTCTAAAACCATAAGTACGGCGTGAAAAACCAATACCCACTAATAGCCTGTCTTCTTCATTAAAGCCCAGATTTATTTGTGGAAATCTTACACGGGTATATTGAAAGCCGGTGCCTTTATATTCATTTACAGATGGGTTGGAATGAAATTCTTTGTTGGTTCTTTTTAAATTGGTACTAACATTTTTTTCTGTTGACAGGTCGTAAACAAAATTGTGTATGTTCCCCTTTAAATCAAATGTATCATTGCCTTTACCACCTATAATACGAAGCAGTATTTTTGATTTTACATCGGCATCAATTTCAAATTTATCGTTGCCGTTTAATCCATACAACCTTAATTCTCTGGTTACTTTACTGCTAAAAACCCTTTTATACATTACCGAAGCGGTATCCGATTCTTCATTACTTTTATATACGGTCAGCAGCACATCATCTCCCTGTTTTTTCAGATGAAAATATTCTGCCTTATTGCTGCCGGTAACAGAAACTTCTTTAGAAAGAAATTTATAATACTTCATCGCATTTTTTAATAAAATATTTCTGCGGCTTTTAAGTTTATCACTTACATTTTTTGCATCAAGTGCTGCTACAGGTGCAGGAAATTTTGCTGTTGCATTTTCAATTACTTTATCTGTAAGTTTAGCAGTAAAAGCAGCTGTAATTCTTTGCCAGGCCGTATCTTCCAGGTTGTTTAAAAATGTACGGTCAAAGTCTTTTGCTACAAAATTTAATCCGTTAATATCCCTGATATTTTTTTTAAACCCCTGCAAAAAAGGCATTTGTTTTTTTGATAAAAATTTCAGCAGCAGCCCATCCGAATTAAAAAATGCCTGGTCCCTGTCTTTAGGTATAGGATAATATAATTTTCCTTTTCCCGTATCAGCGGTACCCCATTTCCATTGGTCGGCATGGCGGTCAAAATCTCCAATCAGCATATCCAGCAAGCGGGCAGTAAGCACTTTTTCCTGGTCAACATGGTGGTCGTTATCTTCCAGCATTTTATTTAAAACTTTTCCGGTACTTTTTGTATCTGTAAAATCACGGCGGGGGTCACGGTCTTCCAGTATAACCACGGTGTTTTTAAATAATTGCCTGTAAATACCAAACGCCCTGTCGTCGGGTACAAAAAAGAATTCAGGATCGGGGGTAATAACGCCAACAGCTCTTGCTAAATCTGGTACTACCAATGGTGCGTAAGGGCTGCTTGCCGATATCATATCCTGAACTATTCTTTGGGCTACAGTACCCCGTAAGTTAGTAGGTAATGCTTTTTCAGGATCTTTATCAACAGTTCTTAAAGTCCATTCATGCCCGTCTTTATCTGTAAGCCTTAATGATTTAGTTTGCTTGCCACCGCCTAAACTTTTAATAGTAAATCCACCTTTTTCTTTTTTGATATTAAATTCTTTAATAGTTACAGGTGTTGCCCATACTTTACGGTAATTCTGTCCTAAAAAAGTTTTTCTAAATCCAAATTTATCTTTGTATTTATCGCTGGCAGAAATTACCACACTGTCTTTAAATTTATATTCAGCATAACGTGTGGTATCAGCTTTTTGCACAGGTATTTTTGAAAAATCAAGGATTTGTGCTGTAAATTCTTTTTTTACTGAATCCCCCTCCACTGTATAAGCAGTTGCCTGCACATTTTTATTTTTTGAAATTTCTAAATTAAAAAAACCTGCCATTGGCGAAGCAAACAAACTGTTTTTTCCTTTAGATACCCGTGAGTTTTTACTACCGCTGCCGCTAACAATATAATTATAGCCACTGTCCTGTATCATTTGTAAAGAGTGATCGTGACCCGAAGTAAAAATTACATTAGGATGGCCTTTTACTACAGCTTCAATATCATTAATCATTGCCTGGTACAGTGGATGCTTTAAATCTTGTGCAGTACCAAATACTGCACGTGTTAGCGGATAGGCTGAGCCTATAACAGGTAAAGGAATATAAAGATTAGGGATAGCATCTGTAAAGGGAAAAATATGTTGCTTAAAAGTAAAATAGCCTCCATGCACACTGTAACTTTTAAGGGGATGATGCATGGCAAGTATCACCAGCTTTTGCGAATTTTTAGAAAGTATGTCATCCAACTGTACCAATACTTCCGCCTTGGTTTTGTAAGGGCAATCCGATTCTATACCGGGCTTTTCATTTTCATGCAGCCACCACTGGCTGTCCATCATTACCAGTGTAATATCATCAGTAATTTTTACATCTACCGGTCCCGGGCAACCATCCCGTGGAAACATAGTTACATTAGCATTACTTAAAAAATCAATATAATTCTGTACCCTTAAAATAGATTCGTAACCATTGGATCCGCCATTGGCCCAATCATGATTACCAGGAACAAAATATACTTTTGCTTTACTCGCTCCTGCAATTTGTATTTGAGAATCGAGCGGCGCTTTTGCAATATCGTAGGTTGGTAAACTGTTATCTGGTAATCCAGTCTTATATAAATTATCTCCTAAAAAAATAATAGTTGTTTTTGCATCAATAGGAATATGATTTTTTACTGCTGCAACAACCGGGTGCCTGCCATTGGTAAGCTGGCCGGCATCGCCAATTAATATAATTCTTGCCTGCAAACTATCCTGTGCAAAAGCAAATGCATTTATAATAAACAAACAGTAAAAAAATATTCCTGATTTCTTCATAACCCCTTCTTTTTATTTTTAATAATCAAAATAGTAGCTAAACCTGTTTCATGCGATTCGTTTGAAATAATCATATCGCCTGTTGGGGTAAATGTAATTCCTTCGGGTTGTTTATACACTGCAGGATCAAGCGGATAAGCCTCTTTAAATTTTCCCTGCCTGTCTGTAACAATTAATAAATTATTTATAGAAGCTAAAATATACAGTTCGTCAGTTACCGGGTTTATTGCTGTTGCAGAAGGACGCAGTTTTATTTTTTTTATACCTAATTTTTCTAACCCCGGTTTTACATCAATTGTAAATATGCCGGGTGTGTACTGCTGTGCAGCAATATTATAACCCCACGCTACTGCTTCATCCTTTACCGCATCTTCGCAATTTTTACACAGCAATACCAGTTGCTGCAAACTATCATCATAATACAATGATTCAAATTCATTTACCTTTTTACTTGCATCCGGAAATTTAGATTTAGTGGTAGTAATACTGTCGCCTGTATCAAAATGCAGCGCTTCAATATCTCCATTGCTTATTAAAACATAAAAAACACTGTCTTTTAAAACAACGTCTTCAAAGTCGTGCTTTTTATCAAACCGCCATTTTTTTATTTCGTCTTTTTTTGTAAGACTTATTTTAAAAAAAAGTCCATCCTCATCTACAATTGCAAAAACAGAAGTATCTTTTGGATAATAAACAATTCCTGAAATTTCGGCTAAAGCATCAGGCAATTTTATTATTACCGGATTAAGAAGATCGTACCTGGAAGAATTGGATAATGGCAGTTTGTTTTTATTGGTGTTACAGGATAAAGTGAAACAACAAAATATAAAAGCACAGGTAATTTGCCGGCATAGTATCATATATTAAAAATTACATGGCATATAAGCCAAAGCGTATGCCAAAGCAAACAATTGATAAAAGGCGGCTAAAACTTCATCCATTTGCAAACAGCGATGCAGGAATTAATAATTAGAAAAGTGTTAGATTATACTCATGTTGTGAAAAAGTGGGGAATATTTTTCACACTTTTAAGTTACAAATTGGGGAATTGAAAAAAATTAGATTTTATTAATATCCACTACTAATGTAGAAAAAGATTGATACTACAATAAAAAACTACCGTTATAAAAAACGGTAGTTTAAAAAATGATTCGTAAAATATTATTTTGCAGCAAGCCCGTTGGCTCCTGCCGGCAAACCTGTTACGGTTTGCACAGCTGATAAGCCTCCATTATTTGCCACAGCATAAACGCCAACAGTATGACTGCCCGAGTTTAAAATGTATAAATATTTAGAGTTATTGCTTAATGCAGCATCAATTGGGCCCATACCTGTTGTGGCTGAAATTGCAGTATTAACACTGATGCTTCCTGTTCCTGTATTTATATTAAATGTAGAAAGATTATTGCTGGCTGTGTTTGTAGTATAAGCATATTTACCATTGTTTGTTATTACCACCCAGCATGCAGCACTTTGATTAGCACCTACAGGACCGGCAGCTAAAGTAATTGTTCCATTATTATTTATATGGTAAGATGAAAGTGTACTTGCACCAGCTGCTCCACCAACTGCTTCGGAAACAAAAATATTACCGTTATTACCCACAGCAAAACCAAACGGAGTAGGATTAGCAGAAGTAATGGAATGCATAGAACCCGGCATACCTGATTCGCTTATGGTATAAGTAATAATTTTATTAGTAGCTTTTTCTGTAATGGCTACCACTTTACCTTCGTTTACAAATGAAATTTGTGCAGCACCAGAAGCTGTTGAGCTTAATGGCCTTGTTGAATTGGCAATTGCAGTTAATTTATTATTCTCTCCTAATTTAAATCCTGAAATATTACCCATACCGCCTGCATTAAGTACATACACAATATCATCATGCTGTGTAATGCTTACCGGCCTCATCCCGCCAGAGCTAACGGTTGATTTTAGCTGCAAACCATTACCGGTTATTTTAAAAGATGAGACACTGTTACTGCCGGGGTTTACCGCTAACAATACGTTATCATCTTCGCCTTCTGATAAAATTACTGCACCCTGGTTGCCCAAGCCGCCGCCTGTGCCTGTGCCGCCAGTTGGATAAGCTGCATTAAAAGTTAAAGTACCATTTGAAGCTCTGTTATAATCCATTACAGCATTGCCTGCAGTTTGATTACTTAAAGTGTACACATGTTTACCTCCGCCTTCCGATTCTTCTTCATTATTGTTACGGTTGGACGCAGAAACTGGTTCTTCTTGTAATGCCGGGTTTTCTGATAAAAGTTTACTTTCTTTTTGACAGGCAGTTAATGAAAAAACTGTTACTGCAAATGCTGCAATTTTTTTTAAATGTTTCATAATTGTTGATTTTTGTTTGATTAAAAATGAGGTGCATATTTTAACAGAATACGTATGGCAATTAGCAGGAAATGAGATATCGACAGAACAATTGCAATTTTTTTGCAATAGAATATACCTTCGGTAATAAACCGAAAAAAAATAATTACTAAGAAAAAGAGTTGATGATTAAGCTGAATAATAATTACTGTAACACTGCAGATCCAAATAGAACAGAAAATTGTTTACACCAAATTAATACACGGTTGTTAGCAGTATAATTATAAGATGCATCCAATGGATAATAAAAATTACCCGATACTGCTTTTAAAAGACCAACTTCCTGGTAAGGGCTGCCACTACTATTCGGCGAAAGCCATATCCTTAAATCGGGGCCATTGTCGGTTTTAAAATTTTCGAAAACTAAATAAATTTTGTTGGCAGCATCTTTTGTAACTTTTACACTGCCGCTGCTGGCATGTACCCCGGAAGTAAAACTGCCTGTTGCAACAGTAGTTCCTGTAACAGGTAAAATATCATTTGCAGCCACGGGGGTATTATCTTTTTTACAGGAAGAAAATAATAAAATAACTGCTGATAAAAAGCTGAATAGTTTTGTCATTGTAAAATTTTAAGTTAAAGTATTTTTACAAGCTGTGTGTCATAGTTACACAATTTGGGGCAGTTTAGTTTTCTTAAATATATTTTTTTAAAAGAATCATTCCATTTACTTTTATACTCAACAACTATTACTCTTCTTTTTGCCAGAGATAAAATCATATACTGAAACCGAACTGACTGAAGCATTAAAAAAGCGTGATAACAACGCCTACAATTACCTGTATCACAACTATAAAGGCGCATTGTTCACTGTTATTCTTCAGATAATTACCGACAGGGAGATTGCTGAAGATGTGCTGCAGGAAGCTTTTGTTACAGCATGGAAAAATATTGAGAAATACGATGCTGCAAAAGGGCGTTTGTTCACCTGGCTTTTTAATGTTACCCGTAATTGTGCTATAAATACTATCCGGAGTAAAAATTATAAGGCACAGCAAAAAAACGATTCACTTGACAATTACGTTACTTATGTGGATGAAAAAGACAGTACTGTTTTAAACATTAACCAGATAGGTTTACGAAAACAGGTACACAGTTTACGGGAAGATTATAAAAATGTTGTAGAACTTTCTTATTTCAATGGCTTTACCCATGAAGAAATTTCTAAAATTTTAAATGTGCCCGTTGGCACAGTAAAAACAAGATTAAGAAATGCGTTGATAGAATTACGCAAACAATTTGTATAATGGATATTAATAATTATATATCATCAGGTGTAATTGAAATGTATGTGATGGGCATTTGTTCACCCGAAGAAAAAGCGGAGATGGAATCGCTGCGCCCTCAATATCCTGAATTAAATAAGGCAGTACTACAATTTGAAACAGAGCTGGAAAATAATTTATTACAAAATGCCACTAACCCGGGAGCAGTTGCCGATGATAAAATTTTACAATCCTTAAGAGCATTGCAAACACCGGTTATTGATATCAATACCAATCAAACTGTAATAAAAAAAATAAGCTGGTTAAAACCTGCTGCTGCGGCAGCCATCCTGCTTTTTATTGCCAGCAGCATTTTTAATTACAGTTTGTATAAAAAAACTAAAGCGCAGGAACTGGCTTTATCCGAAATAAAAAATATTACCACTCTGCCAGAAACAGATTATGCAATCTTAAAAAATCCTGCCATTACACCTGTAGCCATGTATGGCGTAGCACCGCATAACATTTGCCGCTGTACCATGTTTTGGGATAAAAAAACTGGCAAGGCATACATTATGATCCATCATTTAGTGCCTTCATCTCCCGAAAGAAAATACCAGCTTTGGGCAATGGTAAATGATAAACCTGTAAGTGTTGGTATGGTTAATGATGAGATAAGGGGCCGCTTTATTGAAATACAAAATGTACCTGAAGGTGCTACGGCTTTTAAAGTTACTTTAGAAAATGCAGCCGGCGCCAATACACCCACCGAAGAGCAGACTTACCTGTATGGCAAAATATAATTCGCCAAAAAAAAATTTATGTTTTTTTTAATCGGCCTTTTGAGAAGTAAAAGCCGGTAAACAAATAATAAGCCATTTTTAAGGCACAGCATTTGTATTAGCCGATAGCATGATAAAGAATTTTTTAAGCGCCGTACTATTTTTTGTACTATTTATTTCCTGCAACTCAAACGGTTCTGCTAACTCCACAAAGGAGGAAGAAGAAACTCAAAAAGATGAGAAAAAAATTACTAAAAGAGATTTTAGTATTACTCCGTCTAATGCATACAACAACCTTTTTTTTGACAGTGCTGTATTGGTAAAGTTTTTTACCGATAATAAAATTGAAAATAAGATCATTAGGCGGATGACCAGTTTTTACAATGCCCGAAATTATCAGCTGGCATGGTTTACCAATGATGGCCTTACCGAGCAGGCCCGTGGTTTTTGGAACATGCATAATTATCAAACAACTTATGCTAACGACTCTGCACTAAAAGATAAAAGCCTGCAAACTAAAATGGATGGCTTTACTGCAGAAGAAGATGGCTTTACAGTTTCTCCATCCGATAAAAATATTATTAACACAGAGCTTAAGCTTACGCAGCATTTTATTTTATACACATTAAATAATATAGAAGATGGTTTTGTAAAGCGTAAAGAAATGGAACGTTTTATACCGAGGAAAAAAGAAGACGCACTGTTACTGGCAGATTCGCTGCTGTCGAAAAAACATAAAGACAATAAATATTATGAAGATGTAAATAATACTTATAAATTATTAAAAGAAAAATTAGAAAAATATTATGCCATTGCTAAACAGGGTGGGTGGCCGCAAATAACTGCTACTGCAAAGCAACTTAAAAAAGGTATTTCATCACCTGAAATTGTTATTCTAAAAAAACGATTAGAGTTTACCAGCGATATGGCTGCAGATACAACACCCATTTTTAATGAGACTTTGGAATCAGGCATTAAAAATTTTCAAATAAGATTTGGTTATACCCCAACAGGAATACTCACTGATGGACAAATAAAAGATATGAACGTGCCGGTTGTAAACCGCATACAGCAGTTGCTTATAAACATGGGCCGCATGCAATGGATGATTAACGAACCGAAAGGCCAAATGATTGTGGTTAATATTCCTGAATTTATTTTGCATGTAAAAGATGGTGCAAAAAAAGTTTTTGATATGAATGTAGTTGTAGGAAAAGAAGGACACAACACCATGATGTTTACCGGTAATCTTAACCAGGTTGTTTTTAGCCCTTACTGGAATTTACCAGAAAGTATTGTAAAAAAAGAAATTCTGCCGGCAATGGAACGCAACCCTAATTACCTGGCATCGCACCACATGGAAATTACAGGTAATGAAGGCGGCTTACCGGTGATTAGGCAATTACCCGGTGATGATAATTCTTTAGGCAAAGTAAAATTTTTGTTCCCCAACAGTTTTAATATTTATTTTCATGATACGCCTGCAAAAAGTTTATTTGATAAAGATAAACGGGCTTACAGCCATGGTTGTATAAGATTGAGCGACCCTGAAAAAATGGCGAATTATGTTTTAAAGGATAACACCGAATGGAGCCCTGAAAGTATAAATAGCGCAATGAACAGCCAGGAAGAAAAATACGTGAAATTAAAAAATCCCATCCCCGTATTAATTACTTATTACACTGCCTGGGTAGATGAAAATAATTTGCTGCATTTTGCAGATGATATTTACGGGCATGATAAAGCTGTGATTGAAAAAATGTTTACCGTTAAATAATTTTGCAGCAATTTAAATGTACTTAAAATTTCAAGTTGCATCTTGTTTTTGCAACCTGTATTAAATTTACTTATTTTGATACATTTTTAGCTCTAGCAAAATTAAATCCCGTTTTTTACAAATGTTTATTTTATATTCATAAAAATTATTTTGCTATATACGCTTCACAGGCGCTCAAAAAAATCATATGAAATATCCATTCTTTTACTTTATTTTTTTAACTTTTTTTCCTGCACTTTCAAAAAGCCAAAATCATCAGCTCATAAAAAAATGGGAAACAGATTCTATATTTAAAGTACCGGAATCTGTTTTATTTAATAAAGCAGCCAATGTTTTGTACGTAACCAATATAGATGGAAAAGAACCGTGGGGTGCTGATGGTATGGGATCTGTTGGAAAAATGGGTACTGATGGAAAAAACATTACTGTTGACTGGGTATCCGGCTTACAGGCGCCAAAAGGAATGGGACTGTACAAAGAAAAATTATATGTGGCCGATCTTAAAGAAATTGTGGTGATAAATACTGAATTGGGTGTTATTGAAAACAGGATTGCTGTTGCTGGTGCAGAAGGACTAAATGATATATCTATAGACAGTAAAGGAACTATTTATGTTTCTGATTCGAAAGCAAAAAAAGTGTATAGAATTTATGAAGGTAAAGCCGAAATTATATTAGATAGCCTTAAAGGGCCGAACGGAGTATTGGCACATGACAAAAATTTTTATGTACTGGATGCAGGAGTATTATATAAAATGAATGCCGACAAAACACTTTCGATGATTGCCGATGGCATGGAAGGCGGTACTGATGGTGTAGAAGTAATAAATGGAAATGATTTTATTGTATCTACCTGGGGTGGCGTAGTGTATTACATAAACGCCAATGGTACAAAACAAACGCTTATGGACGGACGCTCTATAAAAATGAATTCGGCAGATATAGGTTTCGATGCAAAAACTAAGACTGTTTTTATCCCCACCTTTTGGCGCAATTCCGTTGCAGCTTACGAAGTAAAATAATTCTTTGGCAATTTGTCCTCCAGATAAATATCTGGAGGACAAATTGCATTATAATTTTTATTATAATCGTTGGCAAACCTAAAAAATATTTTCTTAAAAGAATCATAGCAATTAGATATATCTTTTTAAAAAAATCAATACTTACACCAATAAAATTTTCTTTCCCGTTCTTGCGGCCTCATAAATACCTTCCAGTACTTTCATATCTTTCCTCCCCTCTTCACCACTTATATGAGCGGGCAGTTGGTTGTTGGCCAATATTACTTTTGCAATTTCATCGCATTGAACAGCCTGTTGGTTAGTAACAGGAAAATTTAATTCCCCATCGCTGGTTCTTCCCCTAAAAGGACCGTAACTTATTGCCGGGCTCAATTCAAAAAAACCATTTTCTGCTGATGCAAAAAATCTGTCAATACTGCAATTGTATGTACTCGTAGAAGTTCCAACAGCTCCACTTGGAAAAACTAATTGCCAGGTGATAGACTCTTCTACTTCTGCAAATAATTTTTTATTGGTTACCGGGCCAAATTGTGCCGTTATCGAAATCGGTTCTTCCCCTAAAACATAACGGTTACTTTGCACACAATACACACCAAGGTTCATTAAAGGGCCGCCGCCTGCTAATGCTTTATTCAAACGCCATTCTTTGGGGTCGCCGCTTTTATAACCCAGCGATGCTTCAATTAAACGTACCTGTCCAAAAACTTTTTCCTGTCCCAATCTTTTAATTTCCATGTTGTAGGGTTCGTAATGCAAACGGTAACCAACGGCCAACTGTACACCGGCATTTTTACAGGCAGCAATCATTTCTTTACAATCACTTTCGGTAATGGCCATAGGCTTTTCTACAATAACATGTTTACCTGCTTTTGCTGCTTTTATTGCAAATTCTTTATGCATGGCATTAGGCAATACCACATACACCAGATCAATGTCTTTATTATTAATTATTTCATCAAAATTTTTATAGTTGTAAATATTTTTATCGGGGATAGTATATTTCTTTTTCCATTCAACAGCTTTAGATGGTGTACCGGTTACAATGCCAGCCAGTTTACAATACTGCGTCTCCTGTAAGCCTTCTGCCAAATTACCTGCATAACGACCGAGGCCGCATAAGGCAAAGTTTAATTTTTTACCATCATACAATTTTGTGTTGACTGTAAAAGAAGGTAGTGTTGCAGCTACAGTTGCTGCTCCTGCAGCAATACCTAAATTTTGTAAAAAGGAACGACGGGTTAAATTTTTCATGAAGTATAATTTTGTGTGACTGCTGAAAATTAAAAGGAATATAATTATCTCTAAGGTATCAGCACAAATGTATAAAACATATTTAACCGTGTATACTGATTTTTATGAATGGTAATATTAAGGGAGTTATTTTTAATGCTGCCTTAATCGTGTTTTTAAAAGCCATAATTTTGTTTTATACCGAAATTATTTTTGATACTGATTTATACATGCAAAAATTGCAGCCTGAATGGATTATATAAAAGAGTATAAAAGTTTTATCAGCAGCCATTACTTAAGCGACGGTGTACGCATTACTGCCGGCATTGTATTACCTGCGCTAATTCTCAATTATTTTAATTTACTTTCTGTTGGTGTTGTTGTTTCTCTTGGCGCCATGAGCGTGAGCATAACTGATACACCCGGCCCTATACAACATCGTAAAAATGGTATGCTGGCCTGCATCATTATTAATACACTAATGGCAATATTTACCGGCCTTGCAGCGCCGTATCATTTACTGCTTGGCATATTAATACTACTGGCCTGTTTTTTATTTTCTATGATTGCAGTATATGGCACAAGAGCTAACTCAGTTGGAGTTTCTGCTTTGCTGATAATGGTACTTAATATTAACGATCATCTTACACCTGGCGCTGTAATTATAAATGCAGCATACATACTTGCAGGTGCAGTTTGGTACATGCTCCTGAGTATGTTGCTGTACAATTTCCGGCCTTACAAACTGGCACAACAGGCATTAGGCGATTGTATTATGGCCACTGCAGATTATCTGCGGGTGAGAGCTTCTTTTTATAAAAAAGATGTTGATTATGATAAAACGTATAAGCAAATGATGGAGCAGCAAATTGTGCTGCATACCGAGCAAAATCTTGTAAGAGAATTACTTTTTAAAAGCCGTGCCATTACAAAAGAATTTACCGTTACCGGCAGAACTTTACTGCTGATGTTTACAGATATTGTTGACCTGTTTGAAAGAACAATGACTTCTTATCATGATTATAAAGCACTGCATGATATATTTAAAGATGATGATATACTGGAACAGTATCGCCAGCTTATACTGGAGCTGGCTGCTGAACTGGATGAAATTGGGATTGCCGTAAAAAGTGGAAATGTATCTGAAGAAACCGGGATACTTGCAACACATATCAACAACACAAAAAATTATTTTAATACTTACCGGGATAACAAACGCACTGCCGAAAATGTAGATGGCTTCATCAGTATGAGGCACATACTTAACAGCATCAGCGATATTGCTGGCCGCATTCATACATTGCATTTATACACAGCTTACGATAAAGAATTAACAAAAAAAATGACAAGCACCGGTGACTATGATAAATTTATTACGCACCAGCAAATTGACTGGAAACTTTTTCAGGATAACCTTTCTTTTGCCTCCAACAATTTCAGGCATGCAGTAAGAATAAGTTTAGCTACACTGTTAGGTTTTATTATTGCACAATTTTTATCATTTGGCCACAGCTACTGGATATTACTTACGATAATTGTAATTTTAAAACCCACTTACAGTCTTACCAAAAAAAGAAATTACGAAAGGCTTATTGGAACCATAATTGGTGCAGCAATTGGTATGCTGATTATTTATTTTATTAAAGATAACCAGGTAATTTTTATTATTATGCTGGCATTGATGATTGGTACTTACAGTTTAATGAGAACAAACTATATGATCAGTGTAATTTTTATGACACCCTATATTATTTTACTCTTTCATTTTCTCAGCAATGCAAGTTTTCAAACAATTATTGTGGACAGGGTAACCGATACAGCTATAGGATCTGGTATTGCTTTTTTAGCCAATCTTATTTTATTACCTGCATGGGAGCAGTCACAAATCGGCAATTACATGCTGGAGGCAGTAAGAAGTAACAAAAATTATTTTACAGCAATCGCAGGTGCT
>NZ_JANPCM010000206.1:0-1924 GCF_031430955.1 Ferruginibacter sp. | reverse complement strand
TCCAAGATATACTGCGTCATATTTTTTTTGTAATGCAGCAAGCGAAATATTTTTACCCAGCTCCTGGTTATATTTAATTTCTATTCCGCCGAGTGATAAAATATAATTCACTTCGTCTTCGCAAAACTGTGGGGTTACTTTATAGGCTGCAATGCCGTAAGTCATTAATCCGCCACCTTTATTTTCTTTTTCATAAATAGTTACATCAATTCCTTCTCTTGATAAAACATGAGCACAACTTAAACCTGCCGGGCCAGCACCAACGATAGCAATTTTGCCCCCATCCCCTGAAGGGGAGTTATTTGAAATGTCTAATTTTTTTCTTTTGAACAATTGCCAATTGTTTTTCATAGCTATTTCAGTTGAATAGCGTTGCAATTTTGCAATGGGTATGGGTGGCTCGTCCATTAAATTAAATACACAACTGCCTTCGCATAATTTTTCTACCGGGCAAACTTTACTGCAACCTGCTCCCATAATGTTGGATAAAAAAATGGTGTGGGCACTGCCCTTAATATTATCAGTAACAATTTGTTTAATAAACTTAGGAACGTTAATTCCGGTAGGGCAACTTTTAATACAGGGTGCATCGTAACAAAATAAACAACGGTTGGCTTCTACCTGCGCTGCATTGTAGGTTTCAAACGGTGGATGAATGTCGCTGAAGTTTTCGGCGTATTGTTGTGATGATAATTTATTTGATGCGATTGCCATAAATTAATTTATCTGTTTATTTTTTTTATCAGCAGGCAAATAGTTTTTCTTTGTTACTACTTTTTCACCTGTTTTAATTTCCAATGCTCTTCTTGCATTGCCTGCAATATTGCCACCTTGTTTAGCTGCCACTTTATTTTGTTTAAATCCTTTGGGATGTTTTGTTTTCACAATGGCAGCAGTAGATGCTTCGCCTAACATAGAAAAGATAAGTTCCAGATCTGTCATGTGGTCTCTTAAATTTTCTCTTTTAAGATTTTTTATTTTTTTGTGTTGTGCCGGTGTATAACCAAAAGTTGCTTTTGCAATTTCTGCGGTAAGTATAGCATAATCTTTTTGTTGTTTTACTTCATGTGCTTTCCATTCATCTGTAAGTTCTTCTCTAATAGCAATACTCCGCATTCTTTTTTCTATCCAATCATCGGGATAACCTTTTTGTATATATAAATCTCTTGTACGCTGCGTAGCTATTTCAGGGTTTTCAATTTCCTCCAGTCTTTCGTACCCTACCTGTGCCAGCCAGAGTTTAAATGGTTCTGCCTTTGGAGAAGGGATGGATTGAATAATGCGCAGGATTGTTTTTGTATCTGCTACATCTGTTAAGTAATTTTTACCATCAGATGACTCCATTTTCAGTTGTCCGATTTTTTCGGACAACTCAGCACCTTCTTTTTTAAGTTTGGTTTTTAAATCGCTCCAATACTTTCTTGGTCTTGCATTAACTACTAATACTTCTACGATATCTACGATAGAAAAATACCATTTACTTTCTGTTTCATTATAAACAGATCGAATTTGTTTGCTATCAAATAATTTAATGTTGCTCATTTGAAAAAATATTTATTAAGCATTTTACATTTTTATTTACGCTTAGATAAAAGTTCAATAATGGTATCTCGTACAAGAGTGTCTCGCCTTAGGCCAGACCAATGAAGCCAAATAGAAATACTCAAGCTTGGTACAAAAAAATATAAACACATTTCTCTTTTCGATCTTCTCCATTTCCTCCGCCCGCTGGCGGAGATAGGGGCTACAACTCCGTTAACTTCCCATAAGTCTCCGGCCTTCTGTCTCTAAAAAATTGCCACACACTTCTTACTTCTTCAATCATATCCAAATCAAAATCGGCAATTAATAATTCGTCTTTGTCTTCGCTGGCCTGTGCAAAAATTTGTCCACGGGGATCAACAAAATAACTGCTGCCATAAAA
>NZ_JANPCM010000205.1:0-1669 GCF_031430955.1 Ferruginibacter sp. | reverse complement strand
TAATTTCCTCTGCGTATTTGTCAATATTTACTTCGTCTTCTGGCGGGCAAACTTTTAAAACTTCTTTTGCAAAATCAGTCCAATCTTTTGGTGCGTCGTTAGTTTTTATCAATAACCAATCGTCGCCTACTCCTATGAAATGAAAAGGATATTTCTTTTCAAAAGTCTGTAGTTTTTCTACAAGGCTGTCAGTTGAAAAAAGATAACTTCCTCCACTTGTTTGTTGAAGTCTAAGAGTATTGTATTTGTCAGCACTATGAATAATTGAAACAGTTTGCTTTTTGTCGTCTCTTGTGCGGTCGTCTGAAATAAAAGCTAAACACTGTCTATAAGAAAACTTTTTGTTTAAGGTGTCTACAAGTTTTTCAATTAAATCATGTCCAACCAAGAAAGATGTTCCTGGCAATTCAACGGTCTTACCTTTTGGTGATGCTTGTCTTATTGTTGACTGAATTGGGTCGTCTATGTAACTTGAAAGCATTAGACTTCTTAAAAATCTTGTAGCTTCTGTCTTAGTAATTTTCTCCGCTTCGTCAATAACAATCATTTCGATTCCTGTTTTTTCAGAAAGTTCTTTGAGCCGTGTCAAATTTTGTGAATTGTCCATTTGTGAGCATGATGATAAAGAAAGTGTCAAAAAAAATATCGTTAAGTATTTGAAGTGTGTCATAAAGGTGGCGTACAACTCAAATATATGCGAAAGTTCCATCTTTTCAAAATTTCTAAATCAGCTAAATTTTTTGTTTTCAAACTGTTATATAAAAAACAATATTGAATACGAAAGTTTTAACTTTCGGGGTTTAAATTGTTTTTTAGCGACAATTGAAAAAACGAAAGTTTTTAATTGCCTTTTTTTCTAAGGATTTTGTCCAGGGGGCTTTCAATATTGCCGATGTCTTTTTTACTTACATGGGTGTACCGCATGGTTGTTTTTATATCATTATGGCCCAATAATTTTTGTATTAAAGAAATGTCTGTTCCGTTTTCGAGCAGATGAGTGGCATAACTATGGCGTAAACTGTGAAAACTGCACTGCGGAGGTAAACCTAAATTTTTGTAGGCGGCTTTAAAAATTAACTGCGCCGATCTGGCACTGTAATGCTCAGCTTTATGCTGGCCTTCAAAAAGCCAGTTACCGGGTTTGTATGCAATGTAATATTGCCGCAATAGTTTAAGTATAGCAGTGCTTAAGTTTACCACCCTGTCTTTTTTTCCTTTGGCTTCGGTAATGGTTATCTGCATTCTTTCGCTGTTGATATCTGTTATTTTTAGCTGTACCACTTCACTCACCCTCATACCGGCACTATAGGCAAGCAACAGTAATGTTTTATGTTTTAAATTATCAATTGCCATCAGGCCGGCTATTATTTTTTCTTCGCTTATTACTTTGGGTAACATAATGCGCTTTTTGGGCCTGGGTATTTCCCAAAAAAATTTCTCTCTGCCCAATACCTGCTCGTAATAAAATTTTAATGCGTTGATACGGCTATGCAGTGTGTTTTCCTTTAGCTGTAATTTTTCAAAACAATAAACAAGATAACGCCGCAGGTGCTCAGGGGTTAATTCATCAGCAGGTATATTAGTGATAAGAGTCAGCAGTTGTGCCATTTCTCCCAGGTAGGTTTTGATAGTGGAGGGGCTGTAGGCTTTCAGTTTGAGTCGTTGCTCC
>NZ_JANPCM010000204.1:0-6198 GCF_031430955.1 Ferruginibacter sp. | reverse complement strand
AAAAAATCAGGCAACAGCCTCTGTAACAATAACAGCCTGCTGCTGAAAAACGTACCAGCAAAGCGCCATCAGTAAACTGGGGAATTTTGTATCCAGCAAAGATCTTGTTTTATTAAAACCGGCTGATAAGGTATTAAAGCTGCAGGTAAGCAGGCTTTTTTGCATGGCTTCATCGTATAGCAATAACTCGCCATTATTATTTTCGTTATAAACAAAAAAATATTTTTCATCGTTTAACTCCACATAGCCTTTGCCGGTACCCGGTTTTGTTTCCTCTACTTTACCCATTTTTATACCGTACTCATTTTTAATAACGGCCTTAGGCGTTAGTAAGCCTCTTCTTTCAAAAAAGAAAAGCCGCTTGCTTAATTTACTTACAAACCTTGCAATACGTGTACTTTTACTAAAGGAAATATCTGCCACTTTTGTACCGGCTTCCCATAATTCAAAACTTTCCTGTGCAGTACCATTGTTTACGCTAACCCATTTCATAAACTATAGTTTTATTTGTTTAAGAGAGTGTGAATATAATTTCAAAAATGTTTAATTACACTATGTGAAAAAGAATGTGTTTTAAATGTGCATAGTAACAATTTGGTAACATTAATTTAACACGGAAGTGTAAACAAAAAAGCACCCGATAAGAGTAAAGGGTGCGTTTCAAGCATGAGAAAAACTTGCTTTATTGCTTAAGAAAATTTAATTAAATCTTGTCCATCCTTTGTGCCACACCGCATCAGCACCTGCAGGCGCTATAGCACCACGAAAAGTTACAGATGCAAAGCCAGTTGCTAATTTAGGGTCGGTAAATTTAGCACCAGTGGCTGCCGGCGATGTACCAAAAGGACCAAAATCGGGCAATGCATAATTAAATGGATTTACAAATTTTGCATCATCGTTGGTAGATAAAATAGAGTTACCAAAATAAGAATTGGTAAACCATGCCTGTAAAGAAGCAGCAGAGGCACCAGTTGGTGCAGATGAGCTTGCTGCATAACTGACAGGTGTAGGGCAGCCGGCAATGATAGTGTTCCTTATTCTTAAAGTACTGTCATTAATATTCAGGTCTGTGGGGTTGCCTTTTGTGGCATCAATAAAAATACCAATTGGCCATCCCATAAATACGGAATTAAAAATTGAAACTTTTGTGTTTCTGCGGATGTGGGCGCCTGCTAAATATAAACTGCTGCCATTATTTGATAAAGTTGCTTTAGGACCAATAGCAGTTACGTTGCTGAATACCGGACTTGTAAACGGAGCAAGTGTGCTGCCGTTTGCATCGTTATCACTTTCAAATGCTTCAGATTTTGAAAGATCTGCAATAGAAGAATCCCTGATGATTAAACCAAACTGCACATTGCCGCTATAACCGTTATCGGTATCAAAATCATCATCCTGTGTTTTATAGGCAATAAGATAACTGCAGTTTACAGTGCCGCCAAACCATTCGAAAGCATCATCCTTTGCATAAGTAACCTGCACATGGTCTATTTTGGTACCATTGCCTACACCACCCATTGTTAAACTGTTAATTTCTTTATCTGGTAAAAATGCATAGCCTGCATATTCAATACGTACATAACTTAAAACGCCGCTGTTATCTGCAGCATCAGTACCGCCGTATAAGCCGTTACCATTAGCATCATTAATACCACCTTCAATTTCGCCAAGGCCTGCTGTACCATTAAAACTGCTGTTAGTAAGTGATTTGCCTAACAATACAATTCCTGCCCAATCGCCACTGCGTGGCGTAGCCGAATTTGATGTAAACACAATTGGTTTATCAACCGAACCCTGTGCAACAATTTTAGCACCCCTGGTAATTATTAATGCACCTACATTAATAATATCACCTTTGATGGTTGTTCCTGCTTCAATTGTAATGGTAGCATTATTGGTTACATACACCGGGCCTTTTAATATGTAGGTATTAATGGATTTTAAAGCACTGTCCTTACTTATTTTTCCTTCTAAAGTAATGGTTTGGCCATTTGGTGTTCCCCCACCAGGATTTGTAATAACTGCAGTAGTGCCATCTACTTCAATTTTTCTGCATCCGGTTGCTAAAACTGAGGCTGCAATTGCGATGCTTAATAACTTTTTCATGATTGTTTATTTTTAAGAAATTTTGATTTATTGTTTTTTAAAAGGACTAAATTTTTTATTCTGCTAAATTTCTCCGGAATTTATCTCAGTTTTTTAGAGAGATGCAGAGGCATTTTATTTTATATTATATCCAAAGGAAATACTGTAAGTAGTACCGTAATTTCTTTTAATAGCCACAGCATCATTTTGTGTTTTATAATTTTTGCTGTTATCCAAATCATGATAGAAATACGCAGACCTGTTCAGTAAATCTGAAATATTTAATTTTACTTCACCCTTTCCTTTCAGTAGTTTTTTTGCAATTTGAAAATCTAAAAGCGGACGTGGGTTTTCCCAAATAGCCGGTACCTGTTCGTTACCCACATATAAAATTCTTCTTCCAATTTGATTGAATAAAAGAGTAGTATTTAATCCTGCTTTTTCAACATCATATTGCAAGCCTGCATTTACTACATAAGGGCTTTGCCCCTGCATTGGCCTGTTGATGTTTGCTTTGCTGTCTTTTACTTCATTTTGTATATAGCTGATGTTGCTGTACAGTGTCATGTTTTTTAAAGAACGGATAAAGGTTAATTTTTTTCTCAATTCCAACTCCACACCATAACCAATGGCCTTATCTGCATTTAAATAATTGAAAGTGCTGCTGGTACCTACGCCACTCTGGTTAAAATACAGCTCAATGGGATTTTTAAAATACTTGTAAAAAGCTCCAAGGGTAATTAACTCTCCTGCACCCGGATAAACTTCGTAACGTAAATCGAGGTTGGTGATTTTTGTACGCTGCAGGCTGGGGTTACCTAAAATAGTTGCGCCTAATTCAAAATCAAAAAATGCAAAAGAAGAAATTTCCCTAAACTCCGGACGGATAACAGTTTGCGAAGCTGCCAAACGGATATTTGTTTTTGGATTTAATTTATAAGTGAAATTTACACCCGGTAAAATATCTAATACTTTGCTGTACACATGGCGTGGATCGCTTTGTTTCATACTGCCCACCACCTGGTCAAAATGTTCGGCCCTAGCACCCCATACCAATCTTATTTTATCACTAAACTGGTTATCAAATTGTAAGTAGCCGGCGTTTAAAATAGAGTTGGCAATGTACCTAAAACGGTTACCCGATATTTCATCAAAAGAAAATTTATTATTGGCACCACCAATATTGGCTTCGCTAAAAATAGTTGCTTCATCCTGTGCCCTTATTGCAGGGTTATCTGCAAAAAGGGTAAAAGAGAAAGGCCTTGAATCGAACAACCTGTCTTTTACCTGGAATAAGTATCCGGCTTTTACTGTTTGGTTATTATCTAACCAGCGGAATGTTTTGGCAACATCTGTACCAGCTGTATAAATATAGTCGTTTAAATTACTAAAGAAACGGCTGCCGGTTTTTTGCGAAAGTGTACCACTTATTAAAGCTAAATAAGGTTGGTTGGGAGTGGTTACTGATTGGTTATATTGAATACGGCGCTGGTCGGGTATGTATTGATCCAAAATGCCAAAACCTCCATACCATTTTAGTTTAATATTCAATTTGGCAAGATTATGTTCGCCGGTAATTTGTGTGTTATTATAAATGTTCGATTTAAAAGCCAGCTCTTTGGCCCTTACGTTTTCTCCTGCAATGGGGTCGCTTTCAAAATCTTTTCCGGTACGTAAAGTGGTATAATCAGAAGCATTAATATTGAACAGGTTTTTAATGCTGATCTTATTAAGGCTGTTTAACTGAATGGCAAAAGTTGCAAGGCCACCCAGCAAAACATCCTGAGAGTATTTATTATTTTGATAATCGAAGTTTACATCGGCATTAGTTCCGTTAATGCTGTAAAACCTGTTTTGAAAAGCAAGGTTCCTGTTACTTTTATTGTAGCTTAAAGCAAGTATTCCACCAACATCTTTGCCAAATAATTTCGATTTAAAACCACCATTAATTTGCACCGCTGCATTTAATCCTGCATTGCCTGCAGTGGAGGTCCAGGTATTTTTAAATTGAGCAGCGTACCCATTTTTTTCATCTTGTGTAAGCAACTGAAATTTTGTTTTTACAGGAAAATTTTCAGCAGGTAATTTCCTTGTTTTATCATCAAGGCCAAGCCAGTCGTATTTACCACCTTGGTAACTGTAAAAATCTTTACCAATGGTTTGGCTGTTAAAACCTGTACCTAACTGAATGCTTAAAAATCCTTTACTGGGAATATCTTTGGTATTAACCTGCACTAAACCACCAGCCCACTCGCCGGGTAATTCAGGTATAAAAGTTTTGTTTACAATAATGTTATCAATTACTGCAGCAGGAAATAAATCGAACGAAAATGTTTTTCTGTCGGGCTCTGTACTGCTTAATAATATGCCGTTAAGCATTGCCTGGTTATACCTGTCGGCCAAACCACGAACTACTAAATATTTTCCGTCTTGTACAGATGTACCCGGAACTCTTTTCAACACTTCACCGGTATTTTTATCAGGGCTCCTTCTAATAGCTTCTGCACTTATAACCTGTGCAACAACAGCAGTATTTTTTTGGTAAGCAATAAGGGCTGCACTGGTTTCCAGTCTTTTGGTAGAAGAAGATTTTATTATTACTTCTGTTTCAGTTTTCGCCGCAGACTCTAAAAGAATATCTAAATGATTAACATCGTTTGCTGTTACTTCTGCATCGGTTATTTCCTTTGTTTTATAATTAACCGAAGAAAGCGTAAGGGAATATTTTTTTCCAGCTTCAAGTGTTAAAACAAAATAACCATCGTTGTTAGATGATACCCCCGACTTGCTGCCATTGATCATTACAGTAACACCGGCAATTGCCTGTCCTGTTTTGGCATCAGTAATCTTACCTTCTATCTTCCCTTTTTGGGCAACGGCTGTAAATGATAAAATGATAAATGTAATAAGTGTAATAAAGCTTCTCATGTTCGTAAATTTCATGCAGCAAAGAGAGCCTTTTAACATTACTGCAATGTTACCGGTGTATTAATCAATTGTATATTTACTGTTACCAAATTGTTACCACAGTAAATTATTATCTTGCTAAAAAATACAAAATGAAAGCAATTGTAATTGATGATATTAAAACAAGAGAAATTGTTGAAGGCTTTGCCGGAAAATATTTACATGCACAACATTTAAGTGTTGGCTTTATAGATGCAAAAGCGGGTTACACTGTGCCTGTTCATTCACACATACATGAGCAGGTAAGCTATGTACAGGAAGGGGAAATGCTTTTTATTTTAGAAGGCGAAGAATTTATTTTAAAAGCAGGTATGGCCATAACTGTGGCTCCAAATTTAAAACATGGTGCTACTGCTATTACCGATTGTAAATTAATTGATGTGTTTAACCCGGTGAGGGAAGATTATAAATGATAACTTTCTGCTGATCTAATCTTTGATCAGCTCTATATTCAATCTGTCATCTGTAGCAGAATAAGTAAGTTTATAGGTATACTTGCCATGTACAAGAGGAGTTTCACTTATGTAATCAATTGGGATAATGCTGTAGATTTTGCCATTCATAGTTAATACAATCGGGGCATACCGGTACGCTTTGAAAAATGTTTTATAGGCAGATAAAGAATCAATCCTTACATCTCCATAATTGTAGGCACTTCCGTTGGGGTTTACCGTACAATCGTAAAATATCCAGGGTGCAGTATTTTTTACCCGAATTTCAACCTCGTTATTTACAGGAGGTATGGGTTTGCTTTTTTTACAACTGGTAAAAAAAATAACCGAAGTAGATACCAAAAAATAAATGACTAAAGTTTTCATATTATTACGGACAACGGTAATTACAGAAGCGTTGCGTATAAAAATTAAATTATTTTAATACTTACGTTATGCATTTACCATCAGCACCTACTCCACCATTTCTTCTGCCAGGCCAAAAGATAAGGTCATGCCGGCGCCACCAACACCATTTAATACATATACACCGGGGTCTGGCGAAAAGAAAATTTCTGTATCCCCATTGGTAAGCTTTGGATAAATGCCGTGCCATGTTTCGGCAATGGCATTACCATTTATTTTTAAAAATGTTTTTAATTAATCCAGGATTAATTTATTGGGTGGTTTATACAGTGCCGATGAAATGCTGATA
>NZ_JANPCM010000203.1:0-1963 GCF_031430955.1 Ferruginibacter sp. | reverse complement strand
TGATGGTTGTATTATTTCACGAAGTAATGAAGCAAAGAAGCTCGGGGTAGAAATGGCCGGGCCTTATTTTAAAGCAAAGCCATTGATAGAAAAATATGATGTAGCTGTTTTTTCATCCAATTATAACTTATACGGCGACCTGAGCTGGCGGGTGATGGAAACGCTACGAATGATGCTGGGTAAAAAAAACGTAGAAGTATATTCTGTTGATGAAGCTTTTTTAGACCTAAGCATCTTTCCTGAAAATGAATTACAGGATGTTGCCGAAGGAATAAAACGAACAGTAGAAACATGGACGGGTATAAAAGTATCTGTAGGTGTTGCTCCCACAAAAGTGCTGGCAAAAGTTGCCAATCGTTTATCCAAAAAATATGTTGAGAAATACAAAGGTGTAATGGTGCTGGGCAATGAAGAAGAAATTACTACTGCTTTACAGCAAACTGAAATCGGAGATGTTTGGGGTGTAGGCGGGCAATATGCAGAAAAACTGAAACAACATTTTTGCATTTATGATGCGTTGCAATTAAGCCGTATGAGTGAGGAGTTTGGAAAGGTGCACCTCGGTGGTGTGGTAGGCAGCCGCTTACTCCGTGAATTAAAAGGCATTCCATCAAAAGATATGGAAGATGAACTGGTAAGTAAAAAAATGATTGCGACAACAAGAATGTTTGGAAGCCCGGTTGGTGATATTACGTCTATAAAAGAAGCCGTGGCGACTTACACCTCAAGAGCTGCGGAAAAATTGCGTAGACAACATAGTGCTGCCCGGATTGTGAGTGTTTTTGTGGTATCAAAAGAAGAAAATCACAACGTTACTTTTAACCGTGGTGTTACACACAGCAACTACATGACATTACCTTCCGCTACATCCTTTACGAATGAATTAATAAAACCAGCGGTAGCATTGGTTGATACATTATTTAAGGAAGGCACTTTGTATAAAAAAGCAGGTGTAATGCTCAGCGGCCTTGTGCCCGACGAAACTATACAGGGTAATTTATTTGTAGCAGAAAAGGTAAATAACAACCGTTTATTAATGAGTATGCTGGATAATGTAAATTTTTCGATGAGGGATGATATGGTAAAATTTGCTGCATCCGGCACTGCAAGAAACTGGAAAATGCGGCAGGAGTTACGCAGCCCCCGTTACACTACAAGATGGGAAGAAATGTTTACAGTAAAATAATCACCCCCCTATTATTTTTATTTTGCTTAGTAAATCGTACATTCATTTTATCTTAAATAAATAAAATGAAAAAAATATTTTTTTTACTGCTGCTGCAAGTGATGGTACTATTTTTATTTGCACAGCAAAAAACTATAGCCATACGCTGTGGTAAATTATTAGATGCAAGAAGCGGCAAAGTTTTAATCAACCAAATTATTTTAGTAAATGGAAATAAAATAGCATCGGTAACAGAAGCTGCTATGTTTAAACAAAAAACAGATTCTGTTATTGACTTGAGTAATTATTATGTGTTACCCGGGTTAATCGATTGCCATACCCATGTTTTACTGCAAGGCGATATTACCAGCGAAGATTATGATGTACAAATCTTAAAAGAATCTGTACCCTACAGAACATTGAGGGCTACAAAAAGTTGTTATCAATCTTTAATGAATGGCTTTACCACCATTCGTGATTTGGGAACGGAAGGAGCCGGTTATGCTGATGTGGATTTAAAAAAAGCTATCAACAAAGGAATTATTCCCGGGCCAAGAATGTTTGTATCAACCTTAGCCATTAATACCACCGGCCATTACCCCATCGCAGAAAAAGATTATGCCTGGGAATTAAAAATGCCTAAAGGTTTACAGGAAATTACCGGGGCCGATGAAGGCAGAAAAGCAGTGAGGGAACAAATTGCACATGGTGCCGACTGGATAAAAATTTATGCCGACAGGGGTTATTATAAATTACCAACCGGGGAATATAAAAGCATTCCCAATTTTACAAAAGAAG
>NZ_JANPCM010000202.1:0-1596 GCF_031430955.1 Ferruginibacter sp. | reverse complement strand
TATTATTTTTATCTGCAGATAAAAATAATAAAAGCAGTAAATAAATTATTTATAAAGAACCCGGTAAGTTTGTTTTTCATTATTTAATAAATCAGTAACAGTTACCACATAAATCCCGTTGCTGATTGCTGCATTTCTTTCAAATTCAATTACCCTGTTTTGAATATTATAATAAATTTTAGCAGCAATCTTTTGGCCTAAAACATTATTAATTTCAATAGCATAGTTTTTTGGCGCATTGCTTTTTAGCAAAATAAATAATTTATCTTTTACAGGATTGGGGTACAGTGTAATATCAAATTTTGCATTTTTAATCAACACCACATTACTGTATTTAATACTGTTGTTTGCTGTAATAATTTTTAACTTGTAAAAATTATTACCGGCAAATGGCTCCATATCTACAAAGCTGGTGGGTGAATTTATGGTGTTTACAAAACTTTTTACTGTTTTATAATCGGCATTGTTATTACTTTTTTGCAAATCATATTTAATTACATCAGGGTTAACCTCATTCCAGAATAGTTTATTACCGTCCGTTTGTTTTGTAGCGGAAAGCGTAATATCTGTTGGTAAAATACCTCCGCAAAAACCTGTTAAAACATAATTGGCATATCTTATCAGGCAGCCGCTATTGATAACAATTCTGCAAAAATACCTTCCGGTATCTGCAATAGTAAGGTTAGGAAAATTTAATACAGGCCCGGTACCAACAATTATGCTATCGTTTGGCACAACCCTTTTATACCAGGTATAAGTTGCATTTGCTATAGAATCTACAATAAGTGATACGCTGGTGTTAAAACATTCAGGTGCATTTGCAAAAACTAAAAAATTACCCAGTGGCAAAACACTCACATCATATAAACTGGCATTACCACAGGCATCAATTACCCGTAATCTTATTAAAGAATAAGTAGTGCCATTGTTAATTGAAAAAACAGGGCTTGCCTGCGGTGCAGTAACAATACTGGGTGATGCAGGTACACTTCCTATAATTTCATAAGTATAGGGGCCAATTCCGCCAGCAACATTTACGTTTACACTAAAGCCGTTATTATCGCATTGATAAGCGTTAGATCCAGACAGAATAGGGAAAATATAAATTCTTACCACAACTGTATCGTACAAATGTTTATTACAATCTTCAATATAAGTATCAAAAACATAAGTAGCGGGGCCAAGATCTAAAAAAGTATATTTATACCCGGTAACTAAAGAAGCATTTATCGAAACCGGTACGCCATCCTTTTTTATAATTTTAGGAGTTATATTTCCACCAATATTATTATCATTGATATTTATTATTACATCCGAAGAACCATTTGGCCAAACACCCGAAGGGCATTTTGGTGAAATACTAATTACCCTGTTGGCAACACTTATTACAGGTGCAATACTTACCGAATCTTTACTGCCACACTGATCTGTAATAACAATTTTATATTGTAAAGGTGTTGCCAGCTGTGGCACATTTACAAAAGTATAACTGGTGCTGCTTGTGGTAGCAGATTGCAAAAGCGTTCCCGCAGGAGAATATAACAAAATTGTAAAAGAAGGTATACCAGAATTTACAGTAACCTTTAAATTTGATGT
>NZ_JANPCM010000201.1:0-7972 GCF_031430955.1 Ferruginibacter sp. | reverse complement strand
CTCGTTAAAATAAAAATCATCGTTCATGCAGGTGAGTATGGCTTCGTAAATTTCTTCGGGGTCGGTGGTTTTAGTAAGGTAGGCATTGGCCCCCATTTCCATCATTTTACTTATCATCTGCTGATCGTCGTACATGGTAAGTACAATTATTTTTATATCCTCATACTCTTTACGTATAAGCTGAATACCGTTAATACCATCTATTTCGGGCATGCGTATATCCATCAGCAAGACTTCGGGTTTTTTAATGGCAATTTTATGCATCATATCCTTACCATCTTCTGCCTCCCAAATCATTTTAAGGTTAGCTTTTCCCGAAAGCGCCATCTTAATTCCATCTCTAAAAATCTTGTGATCGTCGGCAATAGCAATTTTAATAAAAGTTTCGTTACTCATAAATAGTGTGCAGCATAATTAGGGTTAGTATAAAATCGTTTCAAGTTACACTTTTCAATTCACAAATACACAGTGGTTTAATAAAACAGGGTAGTAAAAACTTTTCCACATACTGTTGATTATCATACCGTTTTTAGCAATACTACTGCGTAAAATTACCATAACGTCAATACGTTTATCTACTATTATGCATTGCGTTTTTGGCGTGTGCAAAGTAAATTTTACAACTTCAAAAAAAGAGCGGTATCCCTCTTTCACATCTTTTTAACATCAGCTATTTTTGTTTCAGTTGATTGATAGGGTGCACGGAAAAATTTATATCCAATTATCCAATAAATATCCAAAAAGTGCCGCTTATCCTTGGAAAAACCTGTTTGTGCTTGTGTTATCTTATCAATCAACTACATTTTAAAATCCCGTTTTATTTCCAATACCTCTGAACCGAAAAACCTGTTAGTTAAATTTTTTATGGCTGGTTACAGTAAACCAGCCATTGGTTTGTCTGCTTTTGCAGCCAATACCCTGCCAAAACCTTATGCCGCTCAAAAACCTATAGACTTTAGGCAGACTAGTTAAATTTTAATTGCTTTTAAAGAAAGAAATACCCTGTAAATCCCTATTATCCTCTAAAACCTGAGAGGTTTAATGCACCAAAACCCCATAATTTACCCTTTATTTTCAATTATAGTAAAAATGCGTAGGTAAAGCTACGATTTTTTAGATAGTAAAATTACTATTTTGTTTTCGTATATTTACCCCATCTTAACTCGTTGCTTTACTTGGTGCAAATACTGAAACCCCTTATAATCAAGGAATTTTTAAGTTATCCACATATTAACATATTTACAGGCAGTTGCCTGTGGAGTGGTTTTATAGCAAGTTTGTGCTTCGAGAAATTTCTTACTTAACAAACCACGAAAATTAATTTATTATGAACGGACAAGCTTGGGATTTAGTTGAAGCCCTTTTAAGTATCTAAGTATTATTGATTAAGCTAAGAATACTATTTATTTAGTTTCGTCGTTTATTGAATATTTAGTTAAATTTGAAAAAATTACTAAATATCCAAAAATACTTATTCAATATAACCTTATTTACAGAAGCACTCCCTTTTATCTTCTTGTTATTATTCAGTAATAGAATAAAAGACAAGGGTAAACGGGAGTTTTTTATATATGCGATCCTAACTGCACTTTCTGTAACATGTCTATTTTTATTTAGATATACTTATCCGAATAAAAATACGTATTTTTCAATTGTTAGAATTCATAACGTAATCGAGTTTTCAATAGTAGCTTGGATTTTTTCTCTTTTCTTCCATAATAAAATTATAAAAAAAATCGTTGCCTTTGCTCCAATTCCTTTTTTTATAATTTGCCTGATTGATTATCTTTCTGCAAAAACTTTGTCAATTGCTTATGTACCTCTTTTAACAGAATGTCTATTTTTTATTGCTCTGCTTATTTATTTCTTTTTTGAAAAAATGAAGCTGGATGTTAATGAACCTCTGTTTAACACATTTATTTTTTGGATTGCCGTTGCTTTTTTAATAAACTTCTCAGGTAATTTTTTACTATTTGTTTATTCCGAAACCTCTAATAAAGAGCCTGATTTTAAAACCAATTATACTATCATTTACAGCACGGTAACCATTATAAAAAATATTTTATTATGCATTGCAGTAACTATGAAAGAAAGTGTAAATAAAAACAATAGTTCTAATAATTCAATTTTGACAATCGCCAACCCCTTAATTTTTACCCCTGATAAAACCAGCAGTATATAACCTAAACCCATTTCTCTTTAAGCATGAATATTGTTTTAATTATTGGTACTATCGGCATGCTTATACTGGCTATTGCCATTGTGGGGTTTGTAATATTCCACCAGCGCAAAGTATTCCGCTTTAATACTCAATTAAAACAATTAGAGGAAGAAAAGCAGCAGATATTATTGAACGCCTCTATCCGTTTTCAGGAAGAAGAGCGTAACCGCATTGCCGCCGATTTGCATGATGATGCCGGCCCTTTATTAGCCACTGCCCGCCTTTACCTTAACGAAAACCTGGTTAACCAGGAAAAAGCCCAGCAACTGCAAAGCATTTACAGCGCCAAACAAATTATTGATGATGCTATTTTACTGATACGCAACATCAGCCACAGCCTTATGCCGCCAACGCTTAAAAACTTTGGGCTGGAGAGTGCTATTACCGACCTGTTTCAAAAAATAAGCGGCAGCGGCAGCATTAATGCCAGCGCCAGGTTTCATGATTACCGCATCCGTTTAAAAGTAGAGCAGGAGCTTTTGGTGTTCCGTATTGTGCAGGAACTGGTAAACAATGTTTTTAAACACAGCAATGCCGGCTTTATACACCTTACACAAAACAATAGCGGCAACAGCATGTACTTTCGCCTGCACCACGATGGTAACGGAATTGTGCAGGCCGATTTTGAAAAATTAAACCACAGTGCTTTGGGCCTTGGTTTAAAAAATATTGCCAGCCGCATTAAAGTACTTAAAGGAAGAATATTTTTTGAAATTGACCCCAGTCATACGTATTACAAAGTAACAGTTGAAGTACCAATGGAAGGAGGAATTGGAAATTAAATATTTAAAATTGTTCACGTTTTTTTTGCTGAAACAGGATGCTTCAATTTCAAATTTTAAATTGAAGTTTGTTTTATGTAATTTTACTCTATTACCCCAATATGGAAGATACAATAAAAGTTGCCATTGCCGATGATCATAAAATATTCCGTAAAGGGGTTATTCTTTCTTTGCGTTCTTATGTTAACCTTAAATTTGTAATGGAGGCCGAAAATGGCGAGGACCTGATTGCTAAAATCCCCGAGGCACAACCCGATGTAATTTTATGCGACTTAAAGATGCCCATTAAAGATGGCATTGATGCCACTAAAACGATTACTAAAAATTTTCCGGGTATACGTGTAATCATACTCACCATGTACGAAGATGAACGCTTTGTGGGCCACCTGATGGATTGTGGCGCTGCAGGCTATCTTTTAAAAAATACCGAACCTGCCGAAATAAGAAAAGCCATAATGGATGTAATGCGTACCGGCTTTTACTTAAATCCTTTTGTAAATAAAGTACTCATCAAAAAAAATTATTCCAAACAAAAGTTCAGCCCCAATTTAACTACCGAAGTGGTACTTAGTGAAAGAGAAAAAGAAGTGCTTACTTTAGTTTGTATGGAATTTACCGCTGCAGAAATTGCTGCAAAAATGGACATCAGCAGCAGAACGGTTGAAGCCATTAAAGACCGGCTGATGGAACGTTTTGGTGTAAAAAACTCTGTGGGTTTAGTTTTTTATGCCATGAAAAATTCCCTGATAGATTAAGGAAGAATGTTGAATTGATAAATGGCGAATATCGAATGTTTCCCGATTGGAAACTACATCCGACATTTGCAAATTTTATATTACCGATTATTTAATAATGAATTGATAGATGTCGAATATCGAATGTTCTTTGATCAGAAACCACATTCGATATTCGACATTACCATATTTTAAATTATTTAAGCAGCGAAGTCTTAGTATAACTGCAGCTTGTTTTTATACTGCTGAAAATATCCGGTTTATAATTATTTTCCTGCTCTACCATATAATGTTTTACGCCAGAAAGTTTTGCATTGGCAAATATGGTTTTAAAATCTACCGTTCCGTTACCTACTTCTGTATTTTTTGTTCTGTCAGCTTTATCCATATCTTTTACGTGCCATAAATGAAAACGCCCCGGATGTTTTTTAAATAATTCAATCGGGTCATATCCTGCTCTTACCACCCAATAAATATCCATTTCCATTTTTACAAGGTCTTTATCAGTATTGTTTAATAAAACATCATAACCATGCTGGCCGTTCATATCTGCAAATTCAAAATCGTGGTTGTGGTAAGCTAATTGTAAATTGGCTTTTTTGCATATTTCACCTGCTTTATTTATTCTTTCAGCAAGCACTTTATACTGGTCAATAGTTTTTCTTCTTTCTTCTTTCATCCATGGAATGATGATATATTTATTACCCAAAGTATTACCTACTTCGCAAAAGTTTTTTACATCGTCGCCATTGCCATTTTCAAAAAGAAAATTTTCGGGGGCATAATGCCCGCTGGGGCTTTTTAATTTATTATCTTTTAAAAGTTGTGCAAATTCTTTTACTGTTAACCCATAAAATTTATTCTCGGCGCTAAGCCCAAACATTTCTACTTCGCTGTAACCTGCTACAGCTATTTTTTTAATTACTCCTCTCGGGTCTTTAAAAATTTCATCTCTTACAGAATATAACTGAATACCTACATTTTTTTGTTTCTTCAGTAAATCTGATGGGTTCATCATTAAGCCTGCAGTTATTAAGCCCGATTGTTTTATAAAGTTTCTCCTGGTGTTCATACAGTAATAATATTTATGAGTTAAAAACTAAAGTTACATAAAATAAAAAAGCCGTCCTTAAAAAAGACGGCTTTATCAATATATTTACAAATGTTAGATTCTGAAGTGAGCAAATGCTTTGTTAGCTTCTGCCATACGGTGGGTATCTTCTTTCTTTTTAAAAGCTGCACCTTCACCTTTACTTGCTGCTACAATTTCGTTAGCTAATTTATCCGACATGCTGCGGCCATTCCTGTCACGGCTGTACTTTACCATCCACTTAATGCTTAAAGATACTTTTCTGTCGGAACGTACCTCAGCAGGAATTTGAAAAGTAGCACCACCAATACGGCGGCTTCTTACTTCTACACCCGGTGTAATGTTGCTTAAAGCTTTTTTCCAAACTTCATAACCGTTTTCGCCTGTTTGTTTAGCTACTTTATCTAAAGCATCATAAAAAACTATATAAGCACCGCTTTTTTTACCAGCCCACATCAGGTTGTTTACAAAACGGGTTACCAGTTTATCGTTAAACTTTGGATCTGGTGCTAAAGGAATTTTTTTCGGTTGTGATTTACGCATTGTTTTAAATATAAATTTTTAATTACTAGTAAACTAATTAACGAATCAACTAATTAACTACTTCTTTGCTTTTTCTTTTTTAGTTCCGTATTTACTGCGGCTTTGCTTACGGTCTTTTACACCAGCAGTATCAAGGCTGCCACGTACAATATGATAACGTACACCCGGTAAATCTTTTACCCTTCCGCCACGTATCAATACAATACTGTGCTCCTGTAAATTGTGTCCTTCACCCGGTATATAGGCAATAACCTCAATTTTATTAGTTAAACGTACTTTGGCTACTTTACGCAAAGCAGAGTTTGGTTTTTTTGGAGTTGTAGTATATACTCTTGTACATACACCACGGCGTTGCGGACAACTATCCAAAGCCCTTGATTTGCTCTTTGCTTTAATAATTTGTCTTCCTTTTCTTACTAACTGTTGAATTGTAGGCATTATTATCCTTTTATTTTTCGGACGGCAAAGGTAGGGGAAAGTTTTAGATTTTAGATTTTAGATGTCAGATTTTTTTAACCTGCTTAAAAAAAATATTTTTTAAAGGTTAAAATTGAAAAATAATCCCAAAAATGCATTTACAAACAGGACTTTTACCAAGCTGTTTAAATGTAAATCTAAAATCGGCAATCTAAAATCCTAAATCCGGTACATCCAGCCATGAGTATCTGCCTCAATGCCATATTTTATAGCATCCATCCTCTTTTTAACCTCTGGTGTAGCAATCCATTTTTCTACATCAAAATTCATGATGTAATCTTTATATTTCAACTCTTTTATAAAAGAAATGGTTGCGGCAGTTCCTGTACCAAACACATCATGCAAAGTGCCATTTTTGTGTGCCTCAATTATTTCGTTTATACTAATGGGCCTTTCTTCTACAGTATAGCCCATCTCTTTAAGTAATATAATAACACTATCCCTGGTAACACCCGCTAAAATTGTACCTGCATCAAGATTAGGGGTTACCGCTGTTTTTCCAATTATAAAAAACACATTCATAGTGCCGCACTCCTGTACGTATTTATGCTCCAGGGCATCTATCCACAAAACCTGGTCGTAGCCCTGCTTGCGTGCCTGAGCAGTAGGATACATAGCGGCACCGTAATTGCCTGCAGCTTTTGCATAACCAATACCACCGGGTACTGCCCTTACAAATTTTTCTTCTACATTAATTTTCATTGGCGCTGCATAATACGGGCCGGTTGGGCTTAGTATAACAATGAATTTATATTTTTCACTCGGCCTAACACCAATCATTTCGTCGCTGCTGAACATAAAAGGGCGAATGTATAAGGAATGTTCTTTTTTCTCGGGTATCCAGCTTTTATCAATATCAATAAGCATACGCATACCTTCAATAAAAATTTCTTCAGGCACCTGGGGCATTTCCATTCTTTCGGCAGAAATATTAAAGCGCTTAAAATTATCGTAAGGCCTGAAAATAAAAGCTTCGCCATCGGCATTTTTATAGGCTTTTATACCCTCAAAGATGGCCTGGCCATAATGCAATGCCGCTAAACTGGGGGCAAGCAACAAAGGCTGATAAGGTTTTATTTCTACATTTTTCCATTCGCCATCTTCATAATCGGCTTCAAGCATGTGGTCGGTAAAATATTTTCCAAAGGGAATATTCTCCAGATTAATATCTTTTAATTTACTATGCTCTGCTTTTGTAACAATTATATCTGCTGCTGCGGTCATATTCATTAATTTTACTGCAAAGAAACAAAAAAAACAGCGTATAAAACGGGCTTTTATGAGTTTAGATAATATTCAACTGCAGCCAATTGTTCTGCATGATTTGTTTAAGAATTCGTTGGTTGATTTAAATACAAACGAAACTGCGGCAACTATTGCAAAAGCAAACGGTATTGCAGTTTTAGGAAATAATCAAAAGCAAATTGCCATTATTGTTGCCGATGAAAAAACTTTGTATTTGCCTGATGATGAATTAAATTTTTTAATGGGCATTTTAGGTGCCTGTAAATTATCGATGGCTGATGTAGCATTGATAAATTTTGCCAAAACAAATGCACTTACTTATACCCAGGTTGAAGAAGAATTGAAAGCAGAAACAATATTGCTTTTTGGTGTGGAGCCATCGCAACTGCAATTACCGTTAGAGTTTCCGCATTATCAAATTCAAAAATTTAATAACCAGGTGTATCTTTCTGCGCCACCATTGCAAATGCTTGCAGCAGACAGGGCAGAAAAAACAAAATTATGGAACTGCCTGAAACAGGTTTTTTCTATTTGATAAAAATAAAAAATGGATACACTGATATTTGCTACCAATAACCAGCATAAGGTTGATGAAATTAGATTGGCACTTGGCAGCCGTTTTAATATTATAACTTTAAAAGAAGCCGGAATAGATATTGATATTGCTGAGCCGCATAATACTTTAGAAGAAAATGCGTCGGAAAAATCGAAAGTAATTTATGATCTTACAAAAAAAAATTGCTTTAGTGAAGATACCGGCCTGGAAGTGGAAGCATTAAATGGCGAACCGGGAGTAAAAAGTGCAAGGTATGCTGGTGAAGGAAGATCGTTTGAAAATAATATCGAAAAATTATTGGTTAACTTAAAGCCGCATCAAAAC
>NZ_JANPCM010000200.1:0-2520 GCF_031430955.1 Ferruginibacter sp. | reverse complement strand
GGCATTATACTAACGGCAAGCCACAACCCAAAAGAATGGAACGCTTTAAAATTGCTCAACAACAAAGGCGAATTTATCAGTGGCGATGAAGGAAAGTTTATTTTAGATGTAGCCGCAGCCGAAGATTTTAATTTTGCCCCGGTAGATAAATTGGGTACTTACACCAAAGATGAAACAGCCTTACAACAACATATTGATGCTGTTGTAAATTACGCATTAGTAGATACTGCTGCAATAAAAAAAGCAAACTTTAAAATTGTTGTAGATGCAGTTAACAGTACCGGTGCTATTGCGGTACCTGCATTGTTAAAAGCATTGGGTGTAAAAGATATTGTGGTAATTAACGGAGAAGTAAACGGAAAATTTGCACATAACCCCGAGCCTTTGCCCGAACACCTTACACAATTAAGCAGCGAAGTAGTTAAAGAAAATGCACACCTGGGTATTGCAGTTGATCCAGATGTGGACCGCCTTTGTTTTGTATGTGAAGATGGCAGTATGTTTGGCGAAGAATATACTTTGGTTGCCGTAGCTGATTATGTACTGAGTAAAAAAAGTGGCAACACCGTTAGCAACATGTCTTCTACAAGAGCATTAAAAGATGTTACGGTAAAACATGGCGGCGAATATTTTCCCAGTGCGGTGGGTGAAGTGAATGTGGTGAATAAGATGAAAGCCGTTAAAGCAGTAATTGGCGGGGAAGGTAATGGCGGTATTATTGTTCCGGATTTGCATTATGGCCGTGATGCATTAATTGGCATTGCATTATTTTTGACACACCTGGCCAACACTCAAAAAACTATTAAACAGTTACGCAATACATACCCGGATTATTTTATGAGCAAAAATAAAATTGCTTTGGAAAATGGTATAGATATAAAAGAAATTTTTGAAAAGATAAAAGACAAATATAAAAATCAGCCGATAAATACCGAAGATGGTTTAAAGATTGAATTTGATACCGACTGGGTGCATTTACGCACCAGCAATACGGAACCCATCATTCGTATTTATGCCGAAAGTAATTTTGCAACCACATCAGAAAATATTGCCAGAAAGCTGATGCAGGATATTGGGCAGATGATGTAGGAAAAGCTTTGAGCTATCAGCAATGAGCTACGAGCATAAATCGCTAAAAACTCAATGCTCGCCGCTCAAAGCTCAAAGCTTATTTATTATGAAAAGAATTTACTTCGACAACGCAGCCACCACTTCTCTGGACCCACAGGTTTTAGAAACCATGATGCCTTATTTAACCGAAAAGTTTGGCAACCCGTCCTCTATTTATTCTTATGGCAGAGAAACAAGAATGGCTATTGAAAGCGCCAGGAAATCGGTAGCAAAAATTTTAAATGCACACCCTGCCGAAATATTTTTTACCAGCGGAGGAACTGAAAGCAGTAACACCGCAATTACTGCAGCCATAAGAGATTTGGGTTGCAAACATATCATCACCTCTCCTATCGAACACCATGCAGTAGCACATTCTGTAGAACATGCCAATAATTCAGCTATTGCCAAAGTGAGTTACGTAAAACTATTACCTAACGGTCATGTAGACATTGAAGACCTTGAAAAATTATTAGCTGCAAGCAACGAAAAAACTTTAGTTACTTTAATGCATGCCAATAACGAAATTGGAAATATTTTAGACATTCATGCAGTAGGTAATTTATGCAAATTATACAATGCCATTTTTCACAGCGATACGGTACAAACTGTTGGTCACTTTCCTTTTGATTTGCGACATACACCGGTACATTTTATTACAGGTGCTGCACATAAATTTCATGGGCCAAAAGGCGTGGGCATTTTATACATCAACGAAAATGTAAAAATAAAACCCTTTCTGCACGGTGGCGGTCAGGAGCGTAACATGAGGGCCGGCACAGAAAACCTTTACGGCATTGTTGGCTTTGCAAAAGCATTGGAAATGGCCACCGCTACGTATGAAGATGACAGCGCCTCCATCGGTACACTCAAGTATTACATGATGGACGAATTAAAAAAACATATCCCTGGCGTTGCATTCAACGGCGATGTTTTAGGCTGCAGTTTATACACCGTCCTTAGTGTAAGTTTCCCCAAAACAGAAAAGAGTGAAATGCTTTTGTTTAGCCTGGACATTAATAATATTTGTGCCAGCGGCGGCAGCGCCTGTACCAGTGGCGCCGACCAGGGGAGTCATGTTATACGTGCCGTCAACAATAACCCAAATCAAGTAACAGTACGTTTTAGTTTTTGTAAACATAATACAAAGGCGGAGGTTGATGCAGTGGTGGAGAAATTGAAGAGTTTGGTATAAATTTATCTTTTTATAAAATTGAATGCCTGTTCTTTTTTGGGACGGGCATTTGTTTTTCATGGCATCATCGTTGTGTCACTCACTTTGAGGGTATATCTTTGTTGAACTTTTAACGAAGTGAAGATTTAAGCAGCTACTGACTGCTTTTTTTTATCAATGAGCGGAAGCAATATTAATAGTATATTCAATTTTTTGATAACCATTATGAAATCAAA
>NZ_JANPCM010000199.1:0-19539 GCF_031430955.1 Ferruginibacter sp. | reverse complement strand
TATCCATTTTTGCCATTATAGGTTTGCAGGGTTTCGTAAAACCCTAGGCTGCTTTTAAAACTTTCTGCCCGGTTAGAAAACTGCTGTGCAAATTCTTTGCCCGAGTTTACACCATGAGCAACATAAGTGTTAAATACTACTTTATAATTATTTAAGTCTATAACAAATAATCTCTTTTTGTTGGACGATTGACTGAAATCAACAATAGAAATTATTTTATCGTTACTTATTTTCCCTGCCTTTAATAAATGATCTAAACCCTGCATGGCATATTGAAAAGCCTGTTGGGATAAGCCCATTAAATTAAGCCGCAGGCTGTCATATACATTTGCATGGCTGGTACTTACCGCTACTAAGGGAGATTCGCTGTTAACAAAAAACTCCAGTTTTTTTTCCTCAGGCTGTATTATACTTACAGGTTTTGTTTTTGCAAACACAAAAGGTATATGGAGAATAAAAATAAATATGGAGGAAAAGAAAATATAGAATTTTTAAGGTTGTGCTTAGTCATAATTAAATTTGATATTGATTTTAAAGTAAACCTTAATCAAACACAAATTTACGCCTAACTATTTTGGTTTATGTTAAAGAACATATAAAGAACCTGTTATAAATCGTATTGTTTTACAGGATACTTTTAAGCCAGTAAAAACCAGTGCTTTTCAAATAACAATTTATTTAATCTTTAAAGATTCTTTTATTAATTTTCCCCATTCTTTTATATCATCATTTTTCCATTTTCCATTTGATGCTGCAGATGGATTAAGTATAGAACAGGTTTCTAGTTTATCAGATACTGACCATGCTACCCAACTCAATTGCTTTGCATTCATCCAGGTTAAAAATTTATTCCACTCAGCGTGATCTATCGGGCCATCGCCAGTGGCTTCCATACCTGCACACTCCGATACAAAAATGGGCAAGCCTTTATTAATAGCTTCGTCTGTTCTGTCTCTTAGCCACTGCTTGTGTGTGCCTGCATAAAAATGCATGGTGTACATAAGATTATTATATCCTTTTATTGGGTCGGCAGCAGGTAACTGCACATCCTGATCCCATTTTGGGCTGCCCACTAAAATAATATTAGCGGCATCAATACTTCGTATTGTTTTTATTAATTCTTCTGAATAAGCTTTTACTTCGGGCCAAGTTTCATAATCGGGTTCATTAAACAATTCATAAATAACGTTAGGATATTTTCCATAGTCTGTTGCCATTTGTTTAAAAAAATCCTTTGCTTCTTTAAGATGAATATTATGATCATGCCAATCTATGATAACATAAACGCCTTCTTTAATACAGGCATCAATTACATTTTTCATGAGTTTTACCGAACCTTCCGGATCTTTTAAATATCCTTTATCATTTAGTTCAATACCCATTGAAGCTCTTACAACTGTACAATGCCACTCCGTCACCAATTCATTAACTGCACCTGCATTATAAAACCTTGGCCACAAATTATGCCAGCCAAAACTCATGCCTTGCAATGCAACCGGTTTATCATTTACATCAGTTAATGTTGTGCCCACTACTTTTAACTGCCCATGCTGTTTTACCGGCTGGGCTTTTACCGTAATAACATAAAATAAAAATACTGTTGCAGTAAAAATTTTAAATTTCATAAAATTATTTTTAATATAAATGCTGTAACACCAATGCTGTTAAAATATTCAGCAGCTTCTTTTCCTTCGGGATTAAAAACATTTTCCCTGTGGCCGCCACCGGGCATAATAATAACTGCAGCACCGGTTGCTTTTTCTTTTGGCGGAAGATAAACGGTTAATGAAGGGTTATGAATATTTTTTACCCACCAGTCTTTCGCAATTTCTTTTTCATCTTTTTTATTTTCAAAACCGGGGGCACCATTTTTCCATAAATAAATTACCTTACCGTTCTGTTGTGCATTTAAAAAAACAGGCAGTAATAAAAATATAAAGGGAATATTTTTTTTCATTTATATTAATTATTTATTGGCCCGCTGTTACTTACAAACGCTATGCTTTTACTATCGGGGCTCCAGCTTGGTGTATTTATAGTTCCTTGCCCGCCATACAAATAACCAATTACTTTTGGCGCTCCACCATTAACCGGCATTAGCCGCAACATTACTCTTTTATAAAAAGGATGGTCTGTCGGGTCAATAGTATTGGGGAAAGATAAAAATGCAATCCATTTATTATCGGGGCTAACATGCGCAAACCAGTTATTGTATTCATCGAAAGTTAATTGTGTTTGTTCGCTGCCATCCATTTTCATGCGCCACAATTGCATAGTGCCGCTTGCAGTACAGTTGTAATAAATGTATTTACCATCAGGCGAACATTCAGGGCCATCAGCTAATCCTTTTGTAAGATGAGTTAACTGCACTTCTGGGCCACCGCTAATTGGTTTTTTATAAATATTATAGATGGGACTTTTGCTTATCCTTTGTGCGGTATAAATAACTTCTTTTCCATCTTTACTCCAGCCATGTAAATAAGATGGTGTACTGTCGGTAACCATTATTGGTTCGCCTCCGCTAAGTGGTAAATAATAAATGGTACTGCCACCACCAGTCATCCCATCCCGGTGAGAAGAAATAGCCAGCCATTTTCCATCAAAAGAAATTACATGATCGTTATTATTTCTTTTTGCTGCTCCTGTATTAAGCATTGAAGGTGTGCCGCCGGTTAATAGAATGGTATAAATACTACCGCCCTGATTAAACAATAAATTTTTTCCATCGGGCATCCAGTTGGGTGCTTCAAATCTTCCATTGTCTTCATACACTACTTTTCGTTTGCCGTCAAACACATTCATAATTTCCATTTTACTGCCGAGTATCCCATCTCTGTATCCATTATGGGTATCCGGCACCGCTTGTTCAATGCGTACATTCCATGCCTGCCCTTCTTCCACTACATCAGGATTGTGGCTGCACATAAAAATTCCTGCCCGCACTTCATCAGGCATTTCAATACCATCTGTTCTTCCAATCTCCTGTAACGGTTCTCCCGCATTGGCAACTCTCATAATAAATACTTTACCCAGTCTTTCCAATTGGATAATTTCTGTTGCCGATTTTTTTGTAAAAATCTCATCCTGCGGATCCCTCATGTGGGCCCCACGCATTCTGCGCCACTGCATTGCTATCATACCGTCACCATGAACAGTTGCCGTCATATGTGCTGCGTCATCCCCTTCATTGGCTCTCACCATCCAGCCAATTTTACGATGTGGGTCAACGCCTTTTCCTAAAATTTTAAAATTGCCTGTCAAAATAAAATCTCCTTTTATTTTATTACAGGCATAATGAAACTCATCACGGCCAAACCAAATATTGTAACCAGCTCCTTTAAGGTTGTAACTCTGGTCATCGGTATTGTATGATGCATTACCACTAAGTTTTGGTTTGCCAATATCAGCATGGCTGCTGAAAATGCCCACGGGGTTTTGTGCCATAATAATTGCTGTACCCAATAATAGCAGGTTGATGATTAATATTTTTTTCATTGCAAGTTTTGGTTTTAAATATTTAAATCAATAGAATTTAAGATTTATAGCTGCATTGCATGACCGTAATTTTCTATTTCAATGCACCTTTCTTCAATTCTTCCACTGCATGATTTGCGGCCCTTGCTGCAAGCGCCATATAAGTGAGCGAAGGATTTTGTGTGGCCGTTGATGTCATACATGCCCCATCACTTACAATTACATTGGGGCAATCATGCAATTGATTCCACCCATTGAGCAAAGAAGTTTTTTTATCTTTTCCCATTCTTACACCCCCCATTTCATGTATATCCAAACCGGGCGCCTGTTTACTATCCGTTGCTTTTATATCAGTAAAGCCGGCCTTCTCATACATTTCTGTCATTTGCTCTTTAAAGTCTAACAACATCTTTTCATCGTTATCATCAAAGCTTACATTAAATTTTATCAATGGCATTCCCCATTCATCTTTCTTTTCCGTATCAAGAGCTACATAGTTTGTTTCTTTAGGAATTGTTTCACCCATGCACTGGCTGCCAATATTCCACGGCCCCATTGGCCCGTCAGTTTCCATTAATTTATTTTTCAATTCTTCTCCAAACAAACCTTCTGATCCACCACCGCCACCACCCCACCGATTTGCGTTAAATGTAGCAGCATAACCCCTTAAAAAATCAGTTTCCTGTTTGTAAACATTTCTAAACCTTGGTACATAAGCGCCGCTTGCCCTGCCACCTTCTGTTTTAAAATCAAGCATGCCATCATACTTTGCAGTAATTCTTGCACGGTAATTATGAAATGCAAAATATTTTCCGAGCAGGCCACTATCATTTCCCAAACCATTGGGGAAACGTTTGGAGGTGGAGTTTAATAAAATTAAATTGGTATTGATGGCACATGCATTAATAAAAATTACATTGGCAAAATATTCAGTTGCCTCATGGGTTTTTGCATCAATCACTCTTACACCGGTTGCTTTACCTTTTGCATCATCATATATTATAGAATGTACCACCGAATGCGGACGCAATGTTAGGTTACCAGTCTTTTCCGCCCATGGAATAGTGGTGGAGTTGGCATTAAAGTATCCGCCAAAAGGGCAACCCCGCTGGCATAAATTTCTTGCCTGGCATTGGGCACGGCCCTGTTCAATATGTATGGGTTCTGGTTTTGTAATGTGTGCACAACGGGCAAAAATTACATGACGGTCCTTATAACTTTTACTCATCGTTTCTTTAAAATGATTCTCCACACAGGTTAATTCCCATGGTGGTAGAAATTCTCCGTCGGGCAATGTATCTACACCATCTTTATTGCCTGCAATGCCGGCAAATTTTTCTACATAACTGTACCACGGTGCAATATCTTTATAACGAACAGGCCAGTCTGTTGCAAAACCATCACGGGCCGGGCCTTCAAAATCAAAATCGCTCCAGCGCTGCGTTTGCCTTGCCCACATAATACTTTTTCCACCCACCTGGTAACCACGAATCCAGTCGAAAGGTTTTTCCTGCACATAAGGATGCTCAGTATCTTTTGTAAAAAAATGCATGGCATCTTCTTTAAAAGCATAGCAACGTGTTATTACAGGATTGTCTTTTGCAATTTCGTAAGGCACCTGTCCCCGATGCGGAAATTCCCAGGGCAGCATATTTGTTGTAGGATAGTCTTTGATATGTTTTACATCACGGCCACGTTCCAGCAGCAAAGTCTTTAACCCTTTTTCGCAAAGTTCTTTTGCACTCCAGCCGCCGCTCATGCCGCTGCCTATTACAATTGCATCAAATGTATTTTTATCTGGCATATTTTAGTTGTATGTTTTGCCCCCATCCCCTAAAGGGGTAAAGGAGTAGATTATGTTTATTATTTTTATGCTGCAAGCTTTATTAATTCAATTTAAATGCATTAGTGTCATCCTGATTTTTACCGGCTTCTTTTTGTTCTGTATTAAGCTTTTTTAAACAGCCTGTATTTTTACGCAACCCTTAAAGTTCGAACCCGGTACCATATTATATTTTCTAACATCAACCATGTATTGTTTGGATGAAGTAAAACTTTGCAGCGTATATCTTTTTACTGTTTTATAAAAATTAGCCGCATCTTCCGGTACGTTATTTTTCTTTTCAATATCTGATAACAATGATTTTTTTTGTTCTGCAGTAAAGCCTGTAAAAATCTGTCCGAATTTATCGTGGCAGAGTTTATCAAATACTTTTAATCCGTCTGTAAATTTCTTTTGGTCTTCCGGTGATGTGCAATCATCAATCATCGTCAATAAAAATTCATGGCTCTTTAAATCTTTTGCGCCAATAAAATTTTTTGTTTTAGGGAGAATAGCTTCGGCAAGTTGCGCAAGCATGTCCTGTTCTTTTGCACTTACCACAATTTTTTTTAATGGTATTGCAACAGTGTCAGTGTTATTACAGGCAGGTAAAAAAACTGCTCCGGCAGTAATGATGGCGATATTTCTAATCGCAGTTCTTCTTTTCATATAACAAGTTTAAGTTGCACCGCTAAAGGGTTACTCAGGGGTACATTTTTTCTTTACATCCTCAATTTTTTCATATACTCCATATTTTCCTTCATACTTTCAAAGGGCGTACTGGCATATTCTTCCTGCTCTACAAACATAATATCCAACCCGGATTGCTGTTTATTTTTCAACATTGCCAAAATATTTAATTGCCCTTTACCAAATTCAACACTGTGTTTTTTTGCAAGGTCCATATCCTTTAAATGCCAGAGTGGAAAACGGCCCGGGAATTTATTAAAATAATCCAATGGATTTTTTCCGGCAACAATCACCCAGCCCAAATCCAGTTCCATGTGTACTAAATCTGCCTGTGTATTATTAAGCAATACATCATATAATACTTGGGTCCCATCATTTTCAAATTCATACTCATGATTATGATAGCCAAACTTTATCCCCAATTTTTTACATGCTTCCCCGGCTTTGTTAAATGACTCAGCGACTTTTTTATAGTTGTTAACCGTTTGGCCGTTGGTGGGTATGGTGCTGCATATAATATATTTTTGCCCGCTTTCAGCAGCTTCATCCATTGTTTGTTTCCATTTGTCATCTATATGTACATGGCCGCTGCTGAGTGTCATTCCTAAATCTTTGCAAGCCTGTTTCATTTCTTTTGGCGTTAAGCCATAGTAATGTCCTTTATTACTTCTTGCAGATTCTATTTGTTTGTAGCCAAGGTCAGCAATTTTCTTTAATGTACCACGGGCATCAGCCGCCATTTCCGTACGGAAAGTATATAATTGTACACCGATATTTTTTACTTTTTTTGATGTATCGCTTAATAAAGAAGGAAATAGCAGCGTAACTGCACCCAGCATTGAAGCGCTGGTAATGAATTGTTTTCTGGTTTGCATTCGTTAGATTTTTTAAAGCTATAAGATACCCCCAATTTTTCATTACGGGTTAAGCCGGTTATTTTAATATCAATAAAGGTAAAAAATGTATTACAATGTTTTTTATTCATTATTTAAGAATAGTGTTAGCTTTAATTTTCAACGATTGTTTATATAATTTTAAAAAAAGTTTATGAAATATCAAAGTTTATTTATTGCAGCAACAGCACTTTGTATATTTTCTTTTTCCGCAACCCCGGTAGCAGATAACCCGGTAACACTTACCATTGGCACCAAAGCCCCCGACTTTAAATTGCCCGGTACGGATGGAAAAATATATTCGTTAGCTAATTTTTCAAAAGCAAAAGTTTTGGTTATGGTATTTACCTGCAACCACTGCCCTACTGCTCAGGCTTATGAAGACCGCATTATTGCGCTTACCAATGATTATAAAAATAAAGGAGTACAAGTAATTGCCATTTCGCCTAACGATCCCAAGGCCGTTCGGCTGGATGAATTAGGTTATAGTGATATGGGAGATACTTATGCTGAAATGAAACTGAGGTACAAACAAAAAAAATATAATTTTCCTTATTTGTTCGACGGAAAAACACAGGCTGTCGCAAAAGCTTACGGCCCTATTGCCACGCCGCATGTTTTTATTTTTGATAAAGAAAGAAAACTTCGTTTTCAGGGAAGGATTGACGATATGGAAAATCCATTAAAAAAGCCCAACACTAATGATACCCGTGCAGCGCTTGATGATTTATTGGCTAATAAAGAAGTAATCAATACCACTACAAAAGTTTTTGGCTGTTCCATTAAATGGGCAAGCAAAGAAAACTGGTTGGCGGAGTACAATGAGAAATGGGCGGCAGAACCGGTAGCCCTTGAAACAATTGATGAAGCCGGCATTAAAGATGTATTGAAAAATAATTCGGATAAATTGCGTTTGATAAATGTGTGGGCTACCTGGTGCGGCCCTTGTGTAACGGAATTTCCTGATTTTATTACTATCAACAGAATGTACCGTGGAAGAGATTTTGAATTTGTAACGATTAGTGCTGATAACCCAGCGCAAAAAGATAAAGCACTTAAGTTTTTAAAAACAAGCCAGGCATCTAATAAAAATTACATTTTCAATACCGATGATAAATACAAAATGATTGAAGCTATTGATCCAAAATGGCAGGGTGCATTACCCTATACAATTTTAGTAGAGCCGGGTGGAAAAATTGTATATGCAAAACATGGCCGCATTAATGTACCAGAAATGAAAAAAATAATTGTAGAGCACCCGATGATTGGAAGATTCTATAAATAATAACAGCAAAATAAATTATTAGAGCAATGAACTTTAACCGAAGAAATTTTATTACCAAAGCAGGTATTGCCGCTTTATCATTTAGTGTTCTATCCGCATTTAGAAACAAAGAGCGTAAACCAAAAATGAAAAGTATTTTTTATCACCATGTATTTTTTTGGCTCCAAAATACCTCCAGCGCTGCTGAAAAAGAAAAATTAATTGAAGGGCTAAAAAAACTTTCGGCAGTAAAAACCATTCAGCATTTTCATATTGGTAAACCTGCCAATACCAGCCGTGAGGTAATTGACAGCAGCTATGCAGTATCATGGCTTTTAGAATTTGCAAATGAAGCAGACCAGGCCAGTTACCAAACCGATCCTGTACATTTAAAATTTGTAGAAGACTATAAACATTTGTGGAAAAAAGTGGTAGTGTATGATACTGTGGATGCCTGAATATTTTAAACAGTTTTTAATAATTAATAAGATGAAAAATAAATTTTTACTGTTACCGGTTGTTTTACTTTCTATTTATTTAGTTTCCTTTATTGAACCTGATAAAAAAATTGACTGGTACACCTGGCTTGAAAAAAGCGGCAAGAATAATGATCCTAAAAAAGTATTTGTGTTTGATGGCAATGCAATTCATGTAAGCGGCGAAGAGTTTGGTTATATGTGTACTGAAAAAAAGTACAGCAATTTTAAACTTACACTGGAATTTAAATGGGGAACAAAAAAATATGCGCCACGTGAAAATGAAAAAAGGGATGCAGGCATTTTATATTTAGCCCATCATTACAAAGGAGATAAAATATGGCCACGTTCTTTTGAGTTTCAAATACAGGAAGGCGATTGCGGCGATTTTTGGATGACTGACAGCACCACCATTGTTTATAAAGGACAAACTACTAAAAGTGACCGCTGGCACCGTGAAATAAAATTTACTGATGCGGAAAAACCCAATGGCGAATGGAATAAAGTGGAAGTGATAGTACAAAATGGAAAAATTACACACCGTTTAAATGGCGTAGTTGTAAATGAAGGAAGTGAACCCTCCATTAAAGAAGGGCATATTATTTTACAAAGCGAAGGTGCAGAGTTGTATTACAGGAATGTAAAAATTAAGGAGTATAATTAAAGAGCTTCTTGCTGATTTCTAAAATTCTTTAGAAAATTTTGTAAGCTTTAATTTGTTCATTATAAAATTTCCACTCTTTCTTCCGCATTCAGCACCAGTATCAACACTTAACCTGTAATGGATAACACCGTACAAACGACTTACCGAACATTCATCTGCAGCTTGTAAAAAAGAATTAAAATGCCGTTGCAATCCGATATATCTTAAATCACTTGTATCCTGGTAAGAAAAATTATCGCCATACAAACTGGTTAATACCGTAGCGGCTGAGGCAGTGATGGTACTGTGGCCGCTGGTATATTCGGGAAAGGGCGGAGTTTGTAAAAATGCTGTCCATGTTTTATCAATATATTCATTGATAACTGTAACCGGCCTAACGTATTGCCATTTATATTTTACATCCCAGCAGGCAATAAACGCATCAAATAATGCGGCGGCAGTAATCCCCAGTGTACAGTCATTTCCATATTACTTTGCCCGCTGGCAAGCCATACTTCACCCACTAAAACATCTTCAATTAAATTTCATTATAACTTCCTTTTACTGTAATAGTATATATGCCACCAGCTTTGGGTGTATTAATTACAGTTTCCCATTTTGCCAGTGAGGAACCTGTTGTGAAATAAGTAACAGTATCCCAATTTGGTTTAATAGTTATTTTTTCTTCTGTTTCACTCCAGCCCCAAATTTTTACGGCAGTATTTTGCTGCAATACCAAATGATTGCTAAAAATAGCAGGCAAAAAAACAGTAGCAAAACTGCAATGCAGGAAAATGAATTGCACAATTATTGTAAAAAATATTTTATGCATTACAACTGAAGTTTTAAAAAATAAAATAATAAAAATAGAATTACTATCAAGATAATTTGATTCTCTAAATTAAGATTTTAAAAATAACAGCAGAAGATTTTTATTTGTACTACAATTCAACCATTGCTTTTATAACTCCCGTTGAAGGATCAAGCCAGCTCTCAAAATTTTCTTTAACATCATCAAATTTTACCCTATGAGTAATATAGGTGGCAGGGTTTACCAACCCATTTTTCATCGATTGAATTACATGTTCAAAATCTGCACGGGTAGCATTGCGGCTGCTCATTAAGGTACTTTCTCTTTTATGAAACTCAGGATGATTAAAACTAATATCGCCTTTTTGTAATCCGATCAACACATACCTTCCGCCATGGGCTAAATATTGAAAGGCATTGTTAATGGCGTATAAACTTCCGGTGGCATCAATAACCACTGTTGGCATATCACCTTTGGTAATTGTTCTTAATTTTTCTAAAGCATTTTCATTTGCAGGGTTAATAGTAAAATCTACTTTTAATTTTTCTTTACAAAAGTTCAGGCGGTTATCATTAATATCCATTGCAATTACTTTACCTCCTGCAATTTTCGCAAACTCCATGGTGCCTAAACCAATTGGGCCTGCACCAATTACTAAAACAAATTCTCCAGCAGTAACTCCTGCCCGGGCTACACCATGTGCGCCAATGGCAAACGGTTCTACTAATGCCAGTTCATCAAAACTTAATCCTTCGCCGTGCACTAATGCATAAGATGGAACTAACAAATATTCTCTCATGCCGCCATCAATATGTACACCGCAAACTTTTATATTAGCACAACAATTGGGTTTTTGCATACTACATGCAATACATTCGCCACAAAAAAAATAAGGTATAAATGTTACCGCTTCTCCAATGGAAAAACCTTCCGCATTTGTTGCTATAATTTCTGCAGCTAACTCGTGCCCCAATATTCTTGGATAATTAAAAAAAGGTTGAGTGCCTTCAAATGCATGTAAATCGGTACCGCAAATACCAATGCGTTTTATTTTAAGTAAAGTTTCTCCTTCTACAGCAACGGGTTGTATTGTATCAGCATAATTAAACTCATGTGGTGTAGTGCAGATAAGCGTTTTCATCTTCTGTTATTTACTGTTTTTTATTATAGCTTAACTGCAATTATTGATTTATATTTTAACTTTTAACATACGCTGCACAAGTTTGTTTACTTGTTCCTAATCCATCAATACCAAGTTCTATCACATCGCCATCTTTTAAATATACTGGTGGATTAAATCCTAAACCTACGCCTGCAGGTGTACCTGTACTGATAATATCACCTGGCAGCAAAGTCATAAACTGGCTGATATAAGAAACTAAAAAAGGAATATTGAAAACTAAATCATCTGTGTTACTGTCCTGCATCATTTTATCATTCACCTTCAGCCATAGCCGCAAATTATGAGGATCAGTAATTTCATCTTTAGTAACCAGCCATGGGCCAACCGGTGCAAAAGTATCACAGCCTTTTCCTTTATCCCAAGTACCGCCACGTTCCAATTGAAATTCTCTTTCGCTAATATCATTATGCAATACATATCCCGCCACATAATCCATAGCTTCATGTTCTTGCACATAACTTGCTTTTTTCTCTATTACAAAAGCCAGCTCTACTTCCCAATCTGTTTTTACAGAATTTTTTGGTATAGTAACGGTGTCGTATGGCCCAATTAAAGAAGTGGTAGATTTAAAAAATAAAATAGGTTCTTTGGGAATAGCTGCATTGGTTTCTTTTGCATGTTGGGCATAATTTAATCCAATACAAACAATTTTAGAAGGTCTTGCCACAGGGCTTCCCAACCTTTCACCATCGTCCACTTTTCGCAGCATATCCTTATGCTGATTTACCATCCAGGCTAAATGAGGCAAACCGCCATTTGCAAAAAACATTTCATCATAATCTTTTATAAAACCGCTTACATCATAATTAACACCGTTAATATGTACACCGGGTTTCTCTTTTCCAAATGCTCCAAATCTTATTAATTTCATTGTTTTATTTTTTTGTTACCAGCTTTTATTTTTTATTGAGCTTCAGTGGCACATTTTATCCCGAAAGCATTCGGGACACTCTTGTACTATATACCTTTATTGAGCTTTAATTATGTTTTATTAATTGTGTTTTGCAAAAGCACTCCCGATCATGATCGGGATTCTTACGGAACATTAAAAAATGAATTCTATTTTTCTATCCACCTTACGCTTCTACGGAGCGGAAAAAAAAGCAATTATTAAAACATAATCTTCGAATTAATCTCCTCCACTTTCCCTTCAGGGGATAGGGGCTCCTAATTATTTAACTTTATAAATCCCCCGTCAATTGGATAATCATTACCCGTAACAAAACCTGCTTCATCACTGCATAAATATAAAGCCAGTGCAGCCACTTCTTCCACTGTTCCCATTCTGCCAATTGGCTGGCTCTTCGATAATTTTTCAAACATCTCTTCCTCTTTACCGGGATAATTTTTTGCAATAAATCCATCAACAAATGGCGTATGCACCCTTGCAGGCGAAATTGAATTGCAGCGAATATTTTCCTGCAAATAATCTTTTGCAACACTCAGCGTCATTGCAAAAACTGCGCCTTTACTCATGCTGTAAGCAAAACGGTCGGGTATGCCCACCAACGCTGCAATAGAAGCAACATTTAAAATAACCCCGCCACCATTATTTTTAAAAATGGGCAGCACTTCGTGCAAACAATTATAAGTGCCTTTTACATTTACATTAAACACTTTAATAAAATCTTCCTCGGTGGTTGTATCTGCTTTACCCACATTTGCAATGCCTGCACAGTTAACTAAAATATTTATTTTGCCTATCGTCGTAAAAATTTCTTTTACCCTTTGCTGGTTACTTACATCGCAACTGTATGCAAAAGCGTTGCCGCCAGTTGCTTTAATTTCATTTGAAGCTTGAGCTGCACTGCTTTCATTCAATTCAATTATATGAACGGTGGCGCCCTGCTTTGCAAAAATTGTTGCAATGGCTTTGCCAATACCACTGCCACCACCTGTAACCACTGCCGATTTATTTTGTAACGAAAACATCTTTCTATTTTTATGACAATTGAAAAATTTCATCCATCAATACCCACTTCACTCCCGGCTTTGCCCAGGGAATGGATGATTGAAACTTCCACATCAGTTGCTCCCATTCCTGCACTTTTATATTGGCTGCATCCATAGTTGCTTTACGTTCAAAGGTAAATGTTTCATCAGTATCCATTATCATGAACAGTCTGTTACCGGTTCTGTAAATTTCCATTTGGGTGATGCCGGCACTTAAAATACTTTTCTTTATTTCGGGCCAGCAATTTTCTGCCTTATGCCAGTTTTCGTATTCAGCAATTAATGCCTTATCGGCAATTAAATCAAGTGCAAAACAATATCTTTTCATAATAAAATAATTTCCCGTTCTTATTAAAATTTAGAAAATAAATCTAAGAAACAGCATTTTTTAATTGGTGTAAAGCACAAACCCGGGAATCGTTTTTTATTATCACGAATATAAGAGCAGATTTATATAAAATAAGTTCCCCAGTCCAAATTTCATACTATTTCAGCACAGTCCAGCACAGATATTAGCATTTACATTGCTGTTATATGCATAAATAGCCATTGAAGCTTTCATTTATCCCCATAAATTTTTATACGCTTATAAACCAATTGCATAAATGTTGCAAAGAAAATAGCGAATTCAAATTACAGCCGTTTTAAAAATGCTGATGTAAAGATTTTATTTTAAATTGTAATCGATTGCAAAAAAAAAATCTGATGTATATAAAAAAGCAATTCCTGTTATGTTGTTTTTTAGTGGCCGGCTTTGCTCCCCGTGCCGATGATGGCTACCGCCTTTGGCTTCGTTATGATAAAATTTCCAGCACTACATTACTAAACAAATATAAAACTGCTATTCAGTTTCCCTTTGTATATGGGCAATCTGCAACAACAGATATTATTAAAGATGAATTGAACAATGGTTTGAGTGGGTTGCTCGGGAAAAATATTACCTCTAATAAAACTACTGCTGCCAATGCAACTTTATTATGCGGCACACCCATACATTCAAAAGAAATTAAAGCTTTATATAATGAGTTAAGTTTAATAAATGCGGGTGACGAAGGATTTGTTATATGGACACAGTTTATTAACGGTAAAAAAAGAATAGTAATTGCTGCCAATACTGATATTGGTGTATTATATGGTGTATTTCATTTTCTGCGTTTATTACAAACCCATCAACCAATTGAAAACTTAAATATTATTTCTGTTCCCAAACTTAAATTACGAATGCTTAATCACTGGGATAACCTTAACCGTACTGTGGAAAGAGGTTATGCAGGTTTTAGTTTGTGGGACTGGCACAAACTTCCGGGATACATAGATAAACGTTATATAGATTATGCAAGGGCCAATGTATCTGTTGGCATCAATGCAGTAGCATTAACCAATGTAAATGCAAATGCAACCGTTCTTACAAAACCTTATTTAGAAAAAGTAAAAGCACTGGCAGATGTGTTTCGTCCTTATGGTATAAAAGTTTTTCTCACCGCAAGGTTTAGTGCCCCTATTGAGATTGGAAAATTAAGTACTGCAGATCCATTAAATGATTCTGTAAAAAACTGGTGGAACGAAAAAGTAAAAGAAATTTATTCCTTTATTCCAGATTTTGGCGGCTTTGTAGTAAAAGCTAACAGCGAAGGGCAGCCGGGGCCGCAAAACTATAACCGCACCCATGCCGATGGTGCCAATATGATGGCTAATGCTGTTGCGCCTTTTAAAGGAATTATTATATGGCGGGCATTTGTTTACAGCAACGAAAATCCTGAAGACAGGCATAAGCAGGCATACAATGAATTTGTGCCACTTGATGGAAAATTCAGCAATAATGTAATGGTGCAGGTAAAAAATGGTGCTATTGATTTTATGCCTAGAGAACCTTTTCATCCTTTATTTGGCGCTATGCCCAAAACGCCGTTAATGATGGAGTTTCAGGTAACACAGGAATACCTGGGGCAAGCAACTAACTTAGTTTATTTAGCACCGCTATTTAAAGAAGTTTTGCAAAGTGATACTTATTATAAAAGCAAGGGAAGTACAGTTGCAAAAATTATTGATGGCAGTTTAGATAATCACACATTAAATGGTATGACAGGTGTTGCCAATATTGGTAACGATATCAACTGGTGTGGCCATCCTTTTGCACAAGCTAACTGGTATGCATTGGGAAGATTGGCATGGAACTATGAATTATCGAGTGAACAAATAGCGGATGAATGGCTGCGAATGACTTTTACAAACAATTCATCTTTTCTTGCAACTGCATCTAAGCTGATGCTTCAAAGCAGAGACATCATGGTACAATATTCTAATCCAATTGGTTTGCATCATATAATGGGCAGCGGCCATCACTATGGCCCGGCACCATGGGTAAATAATTTAAACAGGCCCGATTGGAACCCGGTTTATTATCACAAAGCAGATAGCATTGGTATTGGTTTCAAAAGAACAGTAACAGGCAGCAATGCCATTGCACAATATTTACCCGAAGCAAGAAAACTATGGGAAGACATTAATACCTGCGAAGAAAAAAATTTATTATGGTTTCATCATGTAACATGGAATTATACAATGAAAAGTGGAAGAAGTTTGTGGGATGAGTTATGCTGGCAATACTATACCGGCGCAGAAAGAGTACAACAAATGCAACAAACATGGAGTGGTTTAAAACAATTTACAGATAAAGAAAGGTTTGAGCAGGTGAAGATGCTTTTAAAAATTCAATATGAAGAAGCTATATGGTGGCGTAATGCCTGATTGTTGTATTTTCAAACATTCAGCAAACTACCAATACCTGCAAACTATCAGCAGCCGGATAAAACACTGGATTATTATAAGAGTCTGAGATTTCCGTTTGCACCGGGTAATTAATGCCCCTGTGCCTTAAGGGTAACTTAGGACGGAGTGTATTTGTTTTTTGTTAGAATATGACTGTTGAATTTTTTTAAATTAATAAAGTTGATAAACAAAAGAAAAATTAAATATGAAATCTATTAACTCCGCTTTAGGGGATGGAGGCAACAAAATAGCCATTGTAACTGGAGGAGGCTCGGGTCTTGGCTATGCAATTGCAGAAAAATTTACACAAAATAATATTCAAACAATTATTGTAGGCAGAGACGAGAAAAAATTAAATACTGCAAAAAAACAATTGGGTAAAAATTGTTTTTATAAAACCTGCGATTTAACCAATCTGCCATCCATACCTGCATTGATTGAAAATATTATTGGTGAGTTTGGGCAAATTGATATACTGGTAAACAATGCCGGCATCAACATGAAAAAAGAATTTACAGAAGTAACCGATGAAGAATTTCAAAGTATAGTTACCACTAATTTATGTTCGGTATTTGCTATCAGCCGTGAAGTAGTAAAACAAATGCTGAAACAAAAAAGTGGCAACATAATAAATATCAGTTCGATGGCGGCGCAATATGGTTTGCCCAAAGTAATTGCCTACAGTGCCAGCAAAACAGCCATTGACGGAATGACAAGAGCAATGGCTGTAGAACTTTCACCAAAAGGTATAAGAGTAAATGCCATTGCACCGGGTTTTATTTATTCTGCAATGACAGATAAAGCACTTAACACCGATCCCGAACGTAAAGCAAAAGTTTTTGGAAGAACACCGATGGGTATAATGGGACAGCCGGAAGATATTGGCAATGCTGCTTTGTATTTAGCCAGTGATGCTGCAAAATATGTTACCGGTGTTGTGCTGCCGGTAGATGGTGGTAACAGTATAGGTTTTTAATTGTTTACAGGATTTACAGCTTGAATAATTTTTAGAGAAATTGAAACACAAAAAATAATTTTTGTTGACTGGCTGTATCTGCTTTATTGAACTTTGGGGGCTACAATCAGTTTTAAGAAAAAATGTCTATTGAACAATTTACCATAAAGAAGCAAAGGATATTAAGTTTGCCTTCCTGTTCGTAATGCGTTTTGTAGAAAAATTAATAAAGAACATAAAGTATTCTAAAAGAACTTTTAAGCAAATCAATTATAATTTTATGAACAAAACAGTTAAACTATTTTTTACAGGTACAGCACTTTTTACAGCTAACCTGTTGTATGCACAAAACACCATTTTATTGCAGGTTGATAAAGGCAAAGATACCATCAATAAAAATATCTATGGCCATTTTGCCGAGCATCTTGGTCATTGTATTTACGGCGGTTTATATGTTGGCGACAACAATAAAAAAATCCCCAATAAAGATGGTGTACGGTTAGACGTTATCGACGCATTAAAAAAATTAAAAGTGCCGGTGCTGCGCTGGCCCGGTGGTTGCTTTGCAGATACTTACCATTGGCAGGATGGCATTGGCCCCAAACCCAAGCGGCCATCAATGCTAAACGTTTGGTGGGGCAATGTAAAAGAAGATAACAGTTTTGGCACTAACGAATTTTTGAATATGTGTGAAGTGCTGGGTGCTGCACCTTACCTGAGTGGCAATGTGGGCAGTGGCACACCACAGGAACTTTCTGATTGGGTTAAATACACTACCCACCCCAATGGCAGCAGCCCAATGCCTGAGCTAAGAGTAAAAAATGGAAGACCCAATCCATGGAATGTAAAATATTGGGGATTGGGTAATGAAGCATGGGGATGCGGTGGCAATATGAAAGTAGAATATTATGCCAATGTTTACCGGCAGTACGCTACGTTTATGACCAATTGGAACAACAGTGATAAAATATTTCGTATCGCATCAGGTGCAAGTGATGATGATTACCACTGGACAGAAGTGCTGATGAAAGAAATTCCACATAATATGATTGATGCTTTAGGATTGCATCATTACTCCGTTATTAGCTGGAGTAAAAAAGGGCCATCCACTACTTTTACCGAGCAGGAATATTTTACCACCATGCAAAGGGCTTTAAAGATGGATGAATATATCATTGGCCATAAAGCAGTGATGGATAAATATGATGCAGCAAAAAAAATTGCATTGGCAGTAGATGAATGGGGCGGCTGGTACGATGTGGAGCCCGGCACTAACGGAGCTTTTCTTTTTCAGCAAAATACCATGAGGGATGCAATGATTGCCGGCGCTACGCTTAATATTTTCAATAATCATTGCGACAGGGTAAGGATGGCCAACCTTGCACAAATTATTAATGTATTGCAGGCCGTTATATTAACTAAAGAGGAAAAAATGATTGTAACGCCTACGTATCATGTAATGGAAATGTACAATGTACACCAGGATGCATTGATGCTTCCGGTTACTTTAACCAGCAATGATTATACTGTAGGTAATGAAAAACTAAAAGCAGTTTCCGTATCAGCATCCAAAGATAAAAAAGGCCTGACACATATTTCGCTGGTAAATATTGATGCGGCAAAAGCGCAGGAAGTGGTTATAAATATTGAAGGTGCCGGATTTAAATTGGTAAGCGGCAGAATATTAACATCAGATAAATTACAGAATTATAACAGTTTCGAAAATCCAGATAAAATAAAACCAGTTTCTTTTTCTGGAGCAGTACTGGACGGTTCAAAATTAAAAGTAACCATACCGCCATTTTCAGTAGTGGTGCTTGAATTGAAATAAGTAAATCAATTTATCATTTATGAAAAAAATAATCGTTCTTTTTTTCGTCCTGCTATTTCAGTATGTAATAGTATTTGCACAATTTCCAAAAGTAGAGATCCCCGGTTCGCAGGTAAGAAAAATTAATTCAGTAATTGTAAACCAGGAATACGAATTGCACATTTTATTACCCGGTGGTTATAACGGCAGCAGCAAAAAATATCCTGTTGTTTACCTTATGGATTCTCAATGGGATTTTCCTTTGGTAAAATCTATTTATGGGCAGCAGTATTTTGATGGTTTTATTCCGGAAATGATTATTGCAGGAGTAACATGGGGCGGCGAAAAGCCCAATGCTGATAGTTTAAGGGCAAGGGATTATACCCCAACAAATGAAAAACAAATGATACAAAGTGGTGGTGCGGATAAATTTCTTTTGTTTATGAAAAATGAACTGTTCCCTTTTATGGAAACCAATTATAAAGTTGATAGTAATAACAGAACATTAATGGGTTGCTCATTAGGCGGATTGATAACATTGTATACTTTATTCACACAGCCAGATATGTTTTCCGGTTATGCTGCAGCCAGCCCGGCAACAGGCTGGGATAAAGAAGTACTTTATAAGTATGAAAAAAAATTTGCTGAAAAAAAATTAACAAAGCCAGTAAAAGTTTATATAACAGAAGGTGACGTAGAAAGAGAAAGGCCCGGCTTTGAAAAATTTGCAGCTGCTATGATAAGCCGCAAATATGAAAATGTAAAACTCGTTTCTAAAATTTTAGAAAATACGGGG
>NZ_JANPCM010000198.1:0-11408 GCF_031430955.1 Ferruginibacter sp. | reverse complement strand
GTGCGGTGCTGGGCTTTATTAAAAGTAAAATTTAAGTTGGTATCCAAATCAGGGTCGTCGGTAAAATGATTGATGGTGGGAGGAACGATATCTTTTGTTACGGCCATTATACAAGCCAGTGCTTCTAAAGCGCCTGCGGCGCCAAGGCAATGGCCCGTCATACTTTTGGTACTGCTGATATTTAATTTATAAGCATGTTCTCCAAATACACTTAGTATAGCTTTTGTTTCGGCAATATCTCCCAATGGTGTGGAAGTGCCGTGTACATTGATATAATCGATTTCGGTTGCAACCATGCCGGCATCTTTTAATGCTACATTCATTACATTTTTTGCACCAAGCCCTTCGGGATGTGGCGCAGTAATATGATGTGCATCGGCAGTAGCACCGCCTCCGGCAATTTCGCAATAAATTTTTGCGCCTCTGGCCAAAGCATGTTCTAAACTTTCCAAAACTAAAACACCTGAGCCTTCGCCCATCACAAATCCATCTCGGTCTTTATCAAAGGGGCGGCTGGCAGTTTGCGGACTGTCGTTTCTTTCGCTTAAGGCTTTCATAGCATTAAAACCACCTACGCCTGCAGCGCTAACAACGGCTTCGCTCCCACCAGTAATTATTACATCTGCTTTATTCAATCTTATATTATCAAAAGCATCAATAATAGCATTGGTAGAGGAAGCACATGCTGAAACCACTGCATAATTGGGTCCACGAAAACCATGACGCATGGATATTTGCCCTGCGGCAATATCCAGTATCATTTTTGGAATAAAGAAGGGGTTGAAACGTGGCGTACCATCGCCGAGAGCGTAATTGGTAACTTCTTCCTGAAAAGTAATTAAACCGCCGATACCGCTGGCGAAAATTACACCAACCCTGTCGGCATCAACATTTTCTTTTGTTATACCGGCATCTTTAACGGCTTCGTCGCTTGCAATTAATGCAAACTGGCAATAGCGGTCAATTTTTCGGGCTTCTTTGCGGTCTAAATAATTGGTAGGTTCAAAGTCTTTAACTTCACAGGCAAACCTTGTTTTAAATTTACTGCAGTCGAATTGTTTAATAAAATCGCACCCGCTTACGCCGTTAGCCAAACCCTGCCAATATTCTTCAACAGTTTTTCCTAACGGTGTAAGGGCACCCAATCCGGTTACTACAACACGTTTAAAAGCCATAAAGTTTGCCTGTGATAGTTAATTAAATTACTTAGCATGTTCTTCTAAGTAAGCAACTGCCTGCCCAACGGTAGTGATGGTTTCGGCCTGCTCATCCGGAATAGAAATGTTGAATTCTTTTTCAAATTCCATAATAAGTTCAACGGTGTCCAAGCTATCGGCACCTAAATCATTAGTAAAAGATGCTTCGGTGGTAACCTCTGCTTCATCAACTCCTAACTTGTCAACAATTATTTTGTTCACCCTTGTTGCAATGTCTGACATAATTTTAAAATTTAGTTTGTCTGGCTGCAAAAATATACATTTTGCAATAATTACAAAGAAATATAAATAAGGGCAAAAATAAGTGTTTACAACTATCTTATTTATAAGAAAGCAGAGATTTTAAATCAGGCGTTATTTTATCATTAAAGATTTATCAATACAGGCTTATCAAAGCATTACTAATTTAGATTTACAACAGTATTACCCTGTGTAATTAATTGTTTTCAATAGTTTTATATTACCACTTACTGCTATATTAAGATTATAAAAAAAATTGTATATTGTAAGTGCTTCAAAGTAATTAAAGCTGTTATACTTTACTAAAACAAAACTGTTATGGCCTTAAAACAAATAGACCACGGTTCAAAAGAATATCAGCAAATGGTGTTATTGCGGATGGAGATATTACGCAAACCGCTTGGCCTGGGTTTTACCGAAGAAGAACTGGCTAAGGAAAAAGAAGATATTTTAATTGGTGCTTTTGAAGAAGAAAAAATATTAGCCTGCTGCCTGCTAACCAAAGTAGATAATGCTACAATAAAATTACGCCAGATGGCGGTACAAAATAATTTTCAGGGTAAAGGAATAGGTGCCAGTATTATGAGTTTTGCCGAAACGGTTGCAAGAGACAGAGGCTATAAAAAATTAATGATGCATGCCCGTGACAGTGCCATTGGCTTTTACGAAAAATTTGATTTTAGTGTGAAGGGAAATGCGTTTATTGAAGTGAATGTACCGCATCATGTGATGGAGAAAAGGCTGTAAGAGACAACTGGCGACAGACAATGGACAACAGAAAAGACTCGGGTTGTCATTGGTCTGTCTCATGAGTCATTTAACTATCTTCTCTTTAAATATTTTTCTTGCTTCATGTACATCATCATCTGCAAAAGCTTCTTTAGGTACAATAAAAAATGAGCGGCTGTTAAAATACAAGTGAAAAAAGTGCGGACTTTCAATCCATGTACTAAAATCAGTCCAGGGCCAGCTTCTTCCCCCTCTTTCATTTTCAATTCTAAATTCATCGGCAGTTAATATGGCCTGCATCCTGTCTTTAAAAGCCGGTGCTTTTTTATATACCATTTGAGGTAATAAAAACCAAAATATAATCATAAGGGCAAACCATAACACTGCACTAATTAAAAAAGCCTGCGGCGATACTTTCTTCAGATAAAATAATACTGCAGATATTATTGCAAATACATTCACCAGGATGATCATGATTTTTATTTCACGCCTGGTAATAAAATGATAGCGTAGCGCCTGTATTACTTTTGCCTTGTTGTAAGTGAAGTATTGCGATGTCATAAAACAAAGATAATTGATGGGGTTGATTAATTATCCATTACAAAATTTTATGCAGTATAGTTCAACAACTGCAGCCACAAGGCCAATTTGCTTATTGTTGAAGATATGCTTTTAAGAATACTGATTACAGTTATTAATGCGGCAGCAATGCTTACATTATTATTAGGAGTAAATATATTTTCTTCGTGTAATGAAGATAAAGACAGCAGTGTGATTGAAACCTCTTTTTATTACTGAAAAACAGTATTTAAACTAACTGATTTTTAAACGAAACAAATATTTTTTGCAGTTAATAAAAGAATATGACAGCACCCCATTTTATAAACAGGAATTTAACAGCTGCAGTTATTTAAGGGATTTTGTGAGGAAGAAATAAATTAATTAGTGGGGCAACCCAATTCCCTTCTTTGTTTTCTGCTTAGTTTATGCGTTTGTTGTCCGTAGGTTTTATTTTTATATTCCCTGTAACCAAAGATTGGAATACGTAAAATAAAATAACCATCTAACCCTTTTGTTTTGCCCGCTCTTGCATTTATTATTGAGGAAGAACCTATAACCAGCGGACCCAAACGCAAAGCTGCACCTGCATTTAAACGGGAAATGGAGTTATAACTTATGGGCATATAAAAACCTGCCCATGTAATTTCTGCCCTTGGCGTAATACAAATTGAAACTGGTGTATAATTCCCCGTATAAAAATTAAGCTTTGAAAAAATTAAAGGAATGTTTAATTGTGCCTGCACACCTAACCATTTATTAAAATATCTGTCGTAAGATAAATGCAAAGTGGTGGGCAATTGCATGGTTAACAAAGACGACTCCGTTCTTGCATTAAAAAGATTATTGTAATAATTAGCCATTTGGTAAATGTCGTTGGAGTCGGAAGGGAGAACCAATGTATCAACAGTATAAGTTTTACCCGAAAAATTGTTGACCATACTTTTTGTTTGCTGTTTTTTATACCGGATAAACCCAATATCGGTAATTGAAGCGCCTGCTTTCCAAATGTAGTTGGCAGTTCTATCGCTGTACAAAGTTTCGTACACCTGCATTTCATCCCGGTATTCATAACTTACGCCAATGTCTAAACCTGCGCCAGGATTTTTAAAGGAGAGATAATCATTAATATCATCTGAAAGCGAATCTAAACTTTTGGTGTAGCTGATATTAATATTTCCTGTAGCGTTTATCAATGCATCTTTTGTTTTACCATCTGCCGGATCAATTATAGAATCGTGGATATAAGATAAATTATTACTGCTTAATGAAAATGCGGCTACACCTCCAAGATACTTTAAGGAAATACCGGCCTTCCACACCCCAAAATCTGTATTAGCAATTTGACGGCTGTACGTAAGCGCCACTTCTTTCCAGGTATGCATGTTAACAGAAGCGTTGATGATAGCAAGCCTTTTACCCAGGTAAGATTCGGTTGATACATCGGGCAATAAAGAATTTAAAATAGCATTACTTATATCATGCACATTAGTAAAAACCCTTGCCCTTGTTGTTACTGCAAAAGCATTTTTATCAGAGAGTTTTATCATTACTGATGGACCGAATACATCAGTATTAAAATTTAATTTCCCATCTTTTTTTACAGGATTAGGGTAAGCAAGACCTGCTGCATCATCATTCCTGTTTTTATATTTAAATGCAAATACATTATTCCCAAGCGCTGTTGAAAATCCTACGAGATTAATATCAGCCCGGGTACGATGGTTTAATATATCTGCAGGATTATTTAAAATGCTGTACACCCCGGCGTATGCGGAAGAGTGGTAGCCTGTGTAGGATTGTGCTTGAGAAAAAAAATAATTAAACTGGATAAGAGTTAAAAGCAAAATGCCTTTAATGATTGAACGGACTTTAAAGATTAAAAAAGATTGCATTGATTAGCAGCAAGTATATTAGGTAAAAATAGCCCTTTATTTGATTTAAAAGCAATGTGGCAACAACAGGTTTGAGAAGCGAATTTTATAGAATTTTGAAGAGAACCAATAAAAGTTTAGCGTTATATTTGAAGAGTGAAAGATTTAATGGAACATATTAATGGATTAAAAAAACAGTTGGCCCAGCTGCAACCGCTGAGCATTGAAAACAAACAGCGCTTAGATAAAAAATTCCGAATGGAATGGAATTTTAACAGCAACCATATTGAAGGTAATACGCTTACTTACGGAGAAACAGAATTACTATTGATTTTTGACCTAACCAAAGGCAATCACGAATTAAGAGAGTATGAAGAAATGAAAGGTCATGATGTTGCGTTAAAATTGATTTACGATTTAGCAAATGATAAAGAAAGGCAACTTACAGAAAAGTTTATCCGGGAGATAAATGAAATTCTTTTAGTAAGACCTTTTTATAAAGAAGCCATTACACCCGACGGACAGCAAACGAGAAGACAAATAAAAATAGGAGAATATAAATCTTTCCCTAATTCAGTTTTATTACAGAATGGAGAAATATTTCATTACCCTTCTCCTGCCGAAACCCCGGCAATGATGAATGATTTGATGAACTGGTATAATGAAGCTTCTTTAAATAAAAAATTACAACCTTTAGAAGTTGCAGCAGAATTTCATTATAAATTTGTCTGCATACACCCTTTTGATGACGGCAATGGAAGAATAGCAAGGTTACTGATGAACTATCATTTACTTAAAAATGATTGCCCACCCGTAATTATAAAAACTGCGGATAAAAAAAATTATCTGTTTGCTTTAAGAGAAGCGGATACAGGAAATATTGAAGCTTTTAAAAGTTATATAGCTGACCAATTAATTTGGAGTTATGAGATTTCTGTTAAAGCTGGGAAGGGAGAAAGTATTGACGAGGCTGGAGATTGGGAAAAGAAGATAAAACTACTTCATCAAAAAATTAATCCGTCATTAAGTCTTGAGAAGAAAAAATCTCCGGAAGTTTTAACTGAAGTATTTAATAATCAAATCTTAGCTTTAATTGAATCAATACTTGATAAATGGAATTCCATTAATGAATTATTTTTTAATCGTACCATTCAGGTCAATATTTATAATTTTGGTTCTACGGGGCAACTTAGTAAGTCTAATGATTTTAAAGATTTTTTCAACAGGCTTAAGGACAATAAAAATTTTCTAACGGATAGATGCGAACTCAATTATTACTTAAGTGGTTTTAAAAAAAATGGGAAGAAAGCTTTTAGCCTCCATATACCTATAATTATTTCTTTTAAAGATTATTATTATTCTATTACACTTGATTCAATTCCCACTTTCCAAATTGACAAATATTACCACCAAAATATTTCTACAGAAGATGAGGAATTATTAGCAAACGTTATAACAGATTTAATAGTTATAACTTTCGAGAAGCAGCAAACACCACTCAATTGATTATTTTGTATAAGTGCTTCTCTTTTCTTCTACTTCAATCAACTATTTTATGTTTATAAAATCTTCCAAATATATAAATCATTTTTTGAGGTTTACTTTTATTAAAAACTTTTCAATATTGCAGATTAAAATCCGCATTCTATCAATTCTATAAAATAAGCAATACGTTTTAAATTTTCGCTATAATACCCTACAGTAAAGGGTTTTAAAAAAAATCTTAATAACTTGTGAATTCAATTTTTCTATTTTTCTGTAGCCACTTGGAAAGTAATTGTCTAGGAATTATATTGCATGATAATTAGAAGAATTCAATTTTGTATAATAAAAAAAGGAGCCTCAATCTTTAATGACAATTGAGACTCCTCCAAAATTTCTGAGAGTTAGACTTCTTACTAAGCAAATGAGGCTTTTCACCAAGCCAAGTGAACCTGGTCACCTTTTCTCACAGAATTTGCATTGTCGGGTAACAAGTCTCCAAACGTATTATCCCGTCAACTTTTTTTAAAAGCTCTTGCTAAGCAAGGGCTTTTTTATTTTTATTTAAAGAATTTTTTAAAATAAGCCATCCAATAAATTGGACAGCTTATTTTTATGTGCTTGTGTTTCCTGTTCTTTAATTTTTACCCTTTTAGGAATACGGGCTAACTGCAACCCATACTATTTCCGCAATTCAAACATTTGTAACAAGTGCCGCTGCATACTGTTATGTGGCCGCAGGTATTACAGGCCGGTGCATCGCTCTGCATACTTTTAGCTGCTGCATTTACGGCGTCCATTGGGTTGTGTGTTTTTTGTACAGAGGCGGTGCGGTGTGCCGCTTTTACAGGCTGAGGTGTTGCACTGCCCAATACTCTTACTTCACTCAACTCCGGTTTACGCTCCCCAATAGTTGGAGTGGTTTGGTCCCACTCTGCATTGCCCAAGTTTTGTACTTCGGGTGTATCCAGTACATGAACTAAATCGTTGCGGCCTAAATATTCGTACGCCAAGGAACGGAACATAAAGTCGATGATAGAGGTGGCACTTTTAATATTTGGATGATCCACCATTCCTGCCGGTTCAAAACGGGTGAACACATATTTTTCTACATATTCTTCTAAAGGCACTCCGTATTGCAGGCCGATAGAAATAGCAATAGCAAAACAGTTAAGCATACTACGCATGGTAGCACCTTCTTTTGCCATGTCGATAAAAATTTCTCCTAAAGTACCGTCATTGTATTCGCCTGTGCGGAGGAACAATGCCTGGCCATTAATTTTTGCCTTTTGTGTAAAGCCCCTGCGCTTTGCCGGTAGTGCCCTGCGTTCTACAATCATGGCAAGCTGGCGTTTTAATGTGGTGTCAGCGCTGCTTTGTACACGTTTGTTCATTTCATCCAGCAAATCATCAATGGTTAATTTACCCATATCCACCATAGTAGAAATATCTGCGGCTAATGATGCTGCATTTTCTTCGCTGATGGTTTCGTCTAATTTTTTCTTCTTATCAGATTTATTGCTAAGTGGCTGCGATAATTTACTGCCATCACGGTACATTGCACAGGCTTTTAAACCCAGCTCCCAGCTCATACGGTAAGCATCGGCAATATCTTCCTGTGTGGCTTCATTAGGCAGGTTGATGGTTTTAGAAATAGCACCGCTAAGGAAAGGTTGTGCTGCACCCATCATGCGTATGTGGCCGTGTGCATGAATAAAGCGTTGGCCAATTTGGCCGCATTTGTTAGCGCAATCAAAAACAGAAAGATGTTCGTCTTTTAAATAAGGCGCACCTTCTACCGTCATTGTACCGCAGATGTAAATATTTGCAATATCAATTTCTTCATCAGTAAATCCTAAGGCTTCTAATAAACTCCAGCCAAAATCGCTGTACTGCTCCGGTTTAAATCCTAAGCGCTGCAGACAATCTTCTCCTAAAGTATATACATTAAATACAAAGCCAATTTCAAACGCAGCTCCTAATACTTTATTTACTTTCTCCACATCACCGGCAGTAAAGCCTTTTTCCATCAATGTTTTTTTATTGATGAAAGGTGAGTTGTTTAAAGATGCATGACCTTTGGCGTAGTTTACAATTTCTTCAATTTCTGTTTTGCTGTATTTTAAATTACGTAATGCTGCAGGTACACTTTGGTTAATGATCTTGAAATAACCACCACCACTTAATTTTTTAAATTTCACTAAAGCAAAATCGGGTTCAACGCCTGTAGTATCGCAATCCATTACCAAACCAATTGTACCTGTTGGTGCAATTACAGTGGTTTGTGCATTACGGTAACCGTACTTCTCTCCCATTTGCACCGCATCATCCCATGCTTTTGTTGCAGCCTTCAATAAATAATCAGGACAATATTTTGCGTTTATCCCCTGTGGTTTTATTTCAATACCTTCATAAGCATCCTGTGCATCATACGCAGCGGCACGGTGGTTACGCATTACACGTAACATGTGTGTTTTATTTTCTTCGTACTTATCAAATGCACCCAGAAAGCTGGCTAATTCTGCAGAGGTGCTGTAAGCAACCCCCGTCATAATTGCAGTGATGGCTCCTGCAATACCCCTTGCCTCTTCACTATCGTAAGCAATACCGCTTACCATTAACATACTGCCTAAGTTTGCAAAACCCAAACCTAATGTTCTGTAATCGTAACTTAATTGTGCTACTTCTTTGCTTGGAAACTGTGCCATTAAAACAGACACTTCTAAAACTACTGTCCATAAACGACAGGTATGTTCAAAACCTTTTACATCAAAAGTATTGGTGCTCTCTTCAAAAAACTGGCGAAGATTAACGCTTGCTAAGTTACAGGCAGTATTATCTAAAAACATATATTCACTGCAGGGGTTACTTGCTCTTATCGGTCCGCCTTCGGGGCAGGTATGCCACTCATTAATAGTAGTGTCATATTGCGTTCCCGGGTCGGCACAACGCCATGCAGCATAATTAATTTTTTCCCATAATTCATTTGCTTTTATTTTTCTCATCACACGGCCATCGCTTCTGCCTTTTAATTCCCATTCTCCATCTTCATCTAATACTTTAAAGAAAGAATTGGGGATACGTACAGAGTTGTTACTGTTTTGCCCACTAACCGTTCTGTAAGCTTCGCCTTCGTAATCGTTAGAATAACCTGCTGCAATTAACGCTGCCACTTTATCTTCTTCTTTTGTTTTCCAGGTTATAAATTCTACAATTTCAGGATGGTCTAAATCCAAACAAACCATTTTAGCTGCTCTTCTTGTAGTACCGCCACTTTTAATGGCGCCTGCCGCCCTGTCGCCAATTTTTAAAAAACTCATTAAGCCGCTGCTTGTTCCGCCGCCGCTTAATTTTTCTCCTTCGCCACGAATGCTGCTGAAGTTGGTACCCACACCACTGCCATATTTAAAAATCCTTGCTTCACGTACCCAAAGATCCATGATGCCACCTTCGTTTACCAAATCATCATTTACACTTAAAATAAAACAGGCATGCGGTTGCGGCCGTTCGTAGGCGTTAGCCGATTTTTTTAATTGCCCGTCAACAGCATCTACATAATAATGTCCCTGTGGTTTGCCGGTAATGCCATACACTTCGTGTAAGCCTGTGTTAAACCATTGCGGACTGTTGGGTACGCAGGCCTGATTTAAAATAGAATACACCAGTTCATCATAAAAAATTTCTGCATCCCTGGGGGTTGCAAAATAATTATATCTTTCACCCCATACCCGCCAGCAATGTGCCATGCGGTGGGCCACCTGTTTAACTGTTGTTTCTCTTCCGGTTGTTCCATCAGCTTGTGGTACGCCTGCTTTTCTAAAATACTTTTGTGCAAGAATATCTGTAGCAATCTGGCTCCACTGTTTCGGTACTTCTACATTATCCATTTGAAATACAACTTCGCCTGTAGGATTTTTAATTACAGATGTACGGTAATCGTATTCGAACATATCGAATGGGCTAACATCATCCCTGGTAAACTGCCGGCTGAACTGCAGCGCTTTTGTGGTTTGTTTCTTCGTTGACATATATACAAGTGCTTGATTGGTGGGTTAAGTAATTGTTAAGCCAACGAAAATATTTGTTACAGCCGAACAAACAAACTTTTTAATATTAACACTTGTGGACAAAATTGGTGGATAATTTGAAAGACTCAATACTGTATTGCGTTTGCTTACTTTTCCCCATCTTTTTATAAAAATGTTTGTTTAAAATGTTGGATTTTTCAATAAAATTTCAATGGGTTGATTTCAGGCGGTTTTTGGAATTTTTAAAAAAAAAGAAAGTAGTTTTTTTGAGATGAGCAGTTTTATTTTTAAAATGTTTTAGCGGAGGCTTACCTTTAAATCTTTTTTAAGTAAATATGAGAGCAGTAATACAAAGAGTAAACCATGCCAGTGTTACCATTGATGGCCACATTAAATCGTCAATTAAAAATGGATTGCTGGTTTTTGCTGGCATAGAAGATGCAGATAATAATGATGACATTGAATGGCTGAGCAACAAAATTGTAAACCTCCGCATTTTTGATGACCTTGATAAAGTGCCCAATATTTCTGTAAAAGATATTGATGGCGATATTTTATTAGTTAGCCAGTTTACTTTACATGCGGCAACAAAAAAAGGCAACAGGCCTTCTTACATAAAAGCAAGCAAGCCCAATATTGCCATACCGCTGTATGAAAAAATGATTGTACAGTTAGAAAATGATTTGGGTAAAAAAATATTTACAGGGGAGTTTGGGGCAGATATGAAAGTTTCTCTTTTAAATGATGGCCCTGTCACAATTATTATAGACTCTAAAAACCGGGAATAAATTATGAATGATATTACTTTGCAGGAAGCACAAACAAAAGTTGATCAATGGATAAAAACTGTTGGAGTAAAATATTTTAGTGAGCTAACCAATCTTGGCATATTAATGGAAGAAGTTGGGGAGTTAAGCCGCTTGATGGTAAGACAATATGGTGAGCAATCTTTTAAAGAAAGCGATAAGGGCAAAGAGCTTGCTGATGAGATGGCAGATGTTTTGTGGGTATTAATTTGTTTGGCCAACCAAACAGGTGTAGATTTAACAGCAGCGTTACATAAAAATTTTGAAAAGAAAAATTTAAGAGACAGCGAAAGGCATTTGAATAACGACAAACTACAATGACCGCATGAAATTTTCGGTAAAAGATATATGGTTAATGCTAAAACAATCCTTTAATGATTTTATTGATAATAAAGTTTTAAAGTTAAGTGCGGCGTTAGCTTTCTATACTATTTTTTCGTTGCCTGCCATGCTTATTATTGTAATTTCTGTAAG
>NZ_JANPCM010000197.1:0-1935 GCF_031430955.1 Ferruginibacter sp. | reverse complement strand
TATCTACCACGTCAATAGTTTCAGCACTGTTTTTGCCTACAAATTTTGCAAATACAGAGCCTAAAAATATTAACAACGCAATAGCTGCTGTTATCAGCAAGGCTTTTGTAAGCCTTCTGTTGTACGATTTGCGCAAGTCGTAAGCACCGTACTGTTTATTTTTTCCATCGAAAATAATATCGAGGACATCGGCGCTTAAAATTTTATTTATATCCATTGTTACAGACTTTTGTTAATTAGATTCAAAATTGAAACAATTCCATAAATTATTTCCCTCCGGGATTTGCTTCTTCAGTTTTTTGAATAAGCATTTCTTCAGTGGGTGTAATATCCACTTCGGCATAGTGGCCGGGAGGTACGTTACTAATGGTCATTTCATCCAGAATATCAATAGCATTTTTAAAAGTAGCATCCTTATTGGCTTTAATAATGTACATTAAATCACCAATAGGAGTATTCTTCTGTTTAGTAGCAATCAACTCACGTATTTCTTTAAAAGTAGAACTTTTAAATTGTTCGCTGATGGTTTCCGGAAGCAACTCTCCAAAATAATAAAACACATGATCATCTTTACCCAGTAAAAGGGTCATAGCACCTGAGTTTTTTACTTTTAGCTGATTTTCCGGATCGTCCTTAGGTTCGTTCATTGCCATACCTTTTGGTGTACTCATGGTTGTAGTAAACACAAAAAAGGTAAGTAATAAAAAACCCAAATCAACCATTGGTGTAAGATCGACCCTGGTAGATAATTTTTTTGGTTTTTTTACGCCGGGGCCTTTTTTATGGCCACCACCCGACGACGTATCCATTTCTGCCATATCAATATGTTTTTAACTCTGCATTTGCCGAGTTGGTTAACAAAATTTATTTTGCTCCTTCTGCTTTAGGAGGATTTTTAGCTAATTCAGAATCAGCAGGAATACCCTCAGGATTGGTAACAATTTTAAACTTGAAAATATCATTCTTTTTAAACGCAGCTTTTACGTTTTTAAAAGCAGGATACTTAGCATTGTTATCACCTTTAACCAATAAATTAAGATTGTCTATTGACTCTCCTTTAAAGGCATTGGATACACTGTGTATCCAGTCGGCCAGTTCGTTATTGGTACTGTCGCTGGGGATACCATCCATTTTTTCGGCAGGAACACCTTCTTTTAATTGCAGAAAGCTTTTTAGTTTGCTGAAGGGCATTCCAATAAATTCTTGTTTTTTAAGTTTGGAAATTTCTGCAGGAGTCAACCCTAAACTTTTTGATGCATTAATATCATCAATAATGTCATCTTTATGTTTTTTATCATTCAGCATTAAAAAAACCTTTCCGTCTTTTGCTAAAGTAACAACAATGGCCTCGTCTTTTACCACTTTGGTTGATACTGAAGTAGGTGTAGTTATTGTAACTGCCTCAGGAGGTTTTTGTTTGGTTGCCAATATAAAAAAAGACAACAGCAGAAAAGCCACATCACACATCGCCGTCATGTCGATGTTGGTGCTTTTTCGTGGTATTTTAACTTTTGGCATTTTTTAAAATTTTAATATTTACTTAAGATGCAAAATCATTGTTCTTCCATACAATTATTTGTACAGAGAAGCAAAACTTTGTGTTAAAGTAAAACCTGATTCATCAATACCGTAAGTGATGCCATCAATTTTTGTAGTAAAAATATTGTACATAATAATAGCTACGGCAGATGTACCAATACCCAAGGCTGTATTATACAAAGCCTCGGAGATACCTACTGATAATTGCTCAGCAGCTGCACCACCACCATCTCCGCCCAGGTTACCGAAGGCACGGATCATACCTAATACTGTTCCTAACAAACCTAATAATGTTGCAACAGATGCAATGGTTGAAAGGAATACAAGATTTTTCTCCAGCATAGGTAATTCAAGCGAAGTAGCTTCTTCCACTTCTTTTTGAATGGCCATTACTTT